>JAOUJT010000001.1 GCA_029883105.1 Gammaproteobacteria bacterium | reverse complement strand
TGTCCTTAGAATCATGTCCAGCCATCTTCCCTCCACTGGCAACCCAGCGTATAAGATGATCTAACTTTTCCATACGTCTTTTCTCCTGTGCCTTTAGACACCTTTGTATGAACATTTAAAGCTTCCTCACTAAATCTTTCTGATCCGGGCTGTTTACGATGACGTAGTCTTGAAGCTTGAGACGGCAACAAATAGCCGTTGCGAACTCTTCTAGCGTCCTGTAGCTATGCAACTTCCCATTCTCTGTAAAAGTATAAGGGGCTATCAATTGATCACAGCAAGTGATGACTAGTGTAGACTTATGATGAGACTCAACTAAGCGAGGGTCCCTTTCTACCGCATACTTCAGTAGAGATACATCAAGAACCGTCTTTCGAAATAACCCTTGATACTGATTTGCTACGTTCGTCTCGTCTGGGTTGTTCATAATAGAAAGAGGAATATCCAGATTTGTCATAGGTCCATTACCGTGTCGTGTTTGATATGCTCTTGTTACTAGATAATATCGATCTACATCAAATCCTCTAAAAGCCTCAGTCCCTGTCCGTGAACGTGTCACATGAGGATAAAATCCATATTCAGCATCTAAAAGAAGTCCCTGCGACCCTTCAAAAATGATGTTATCGAAACGTTCATCATAGTCATTCGCTAGTACATGAATACTTTCTTTCTGCATCAGAGTGAGTACATCTAATTTGAACTCAGTCATCTTTGCTACCACTTTTGCATGTAACGTAAGACCCTTGTAGAAATCCCACAACCGCTCCACTTTCATATTAAATACAATAGGGTGAACTAAGTCAATAGCCTTTAGAGAGAACCCTTTTGCTTCCCTTTCGTGAGTAGCGCCGACACCTGCTCCACAGGTTCCATCCATGAGGGTCTTTTGACAAGTCTGATTTATCATCTTCTCAAAAGGTGTTGTCACAGGACACTCACTATCAATATAAAGGCGAGGATTTATCCCTTTGGTCTTCAAGACATGAAATTCCTTTAGAGTCCCTTGTGGATCAAATGTGCAAGTACCTGACCAATGCGTAGGCGCATCCGCCAGTGTACCACTCCCAAAGTTTGAAAAGACATGTTTCGCCTTATTGGTTACTACTGTATGTCCTGCTTGTTGACCTCCACTATAGCGAATCACCAAAGGGTTCTCTAGAGATTGACAGAGAGCGTTTGTTACAAGGCCTTTTCCTTCGTCACCGAAAGCTAGACCGATTACTGCGTATGTACCCATTTTAATACCTCGTTTAAAGGGGTACCCGAAGGTACCCCTCATTGGTTATAGAAACATCGGAGTGTCTTCCTCCTTGATCTCCGGCGTTTCTTCAGTTTGTTGAGATTCCACCCCAACATCTTTCTGAGCTATCCATTTCTCACGATTTTGAACACAAACTTCGGCGATAACATCAATGACATCAGATGCATTACGTGCTGTTAGGAGATTATCACCCATTGCTTCTAACCATCCAGGATCTCTATGAAATCTTTGTCCCGCTCGAGTAGACAGTACATGAATGTGGTAGATATCATACACCTCACGTGCTTGATATAGCAACTCATTCGCGTTGATAAACCCATCAGATTTTGCAAGCTGAGGATCACCTACTATTGCCCCAAGTCTTCGGTTATGAATGCTCGGCAGACAAGGTTCATCCCCGATGGTGAACAGAAGACCCTTACGGCCTCTCTTTTCGAGGCAGTCTATTTGAGTACGAAGGGCTGCATACCAGGCTAGGAGATAGCTCTCTCCCATGTTACCGCCACCGCCACCCTCAAGCCACGTCGCTAGTAACCACTTGTCAATCATCTCGTCATCAGACTCAAATTGACCTATTTGAAGAGGACCTTCATCACACTCGTGATCTCCGATACCCATGAAAAGAATCTGAGGGTCTGGTTCTCCATTCTGAAGTATACGCCCCATCAACCGAGGAAGACCGTCACGCACTAGCTCTTGGGGGACAGAACCCATTGAGCCTGTGACATCTAACCCTATACAAATTGCAAAAGATTCAGGATGCTCGTCTGAATCTCTGGACTCTCTCATGGTGAATGCCCGAGGATCCATTCCAGGATCAACCATTCTAGACTGGAAAATCTCATCATTACTCTTTGTATGATAATCAGATACCGCTCTGCGTGTCGTTGCTGTTTCTACTGAATACGTACCACCACCCATTATACTTCTCCGAATAAATATGTATAGCGCTTCTGCATAAGGTCCAGCAGAATCTCTTTTTGACGAATTTGAATACCATACTCCATCTCCTTCTCGACATAGAGCTCTGCATTAAAATCCTTTTTAAGCATCAGACTAGTAGCACTCTCAGGCGACAAATCTAACAGAGCTTCACGGTCTCTGTTTAAGGTCTTGATATCTACTTGAAGGTCTTCAATTTTACGACGCATGATCATATGCGCCGAGTCAGTCATTGCCTCCGCACGATCATTTCTGATTTGTTTGTTGTTTCTTTGTAGGGAGCTTGCAAACGCTCCCAATTTCTTTTCAGCCATAAGGCCTCCTATATCTTGATAATTACGAAGCCTTCTCGGAAGCTTCACTTGTAAGGTGGTAAGGTCGATCTTTACATGCAGGGTAGGGACATTTATAGAAGCGAACTGCCCCTCGCCCTCTGCCGAACGTGTTTAAAGCTTCTCTAGCCTCACCAGCTGATTTATATCCTACCTTATGGCAGTTTTTCTTAGCTTTGTGATGTTGCATAAAGATACCTCTTGTTAATAAAAAAGCCCCCTTTGGATCCAAAAGGGGGCAATCGATGGTTGGCTCTTTCAAGGAGGAGGGAGGGACCAGCCAACCGAGGCCCCTATTATTCTCTCGATTAGGAATCCCAATCTTGTCTTAAGTATTTCCGTATTCTTTCCGTCCCAATAGAAAGAGCCTTTGTTGATAGAATGAAACATACCTCCTGAAATACCCTCCAAATAGGTGTCTGGTATTTCAAAAAGAGATCCTCTATATGTGCCCTGGAAATTTAATGTAGACGGTTTCCAGGGTGATGCTAGGCTTGTCCACTCGATACTGACGCTAGGTATTTGAAAAGAAAGAGCCCCGTTTTGTACATTGACTACTAGTACTTTTGATTCCTTTTCTAAGGGAGTCGGTTCTTTATCAAACACAGAATGTTTCAAGAGGTGCCTTTGATCATGTATCATATCTGTCAAGCTAAGTGCCTCAACAAAGTAACTGATATCGGCTACAATATAGGTATTATACCCTATTTTGAATCGATATCCGGGTGTTTTGAAAGTGCTCATTCACACCCCAACGTCCAGGTTGCTACCTTCCTCTCCAGTTTATCAACGATAGCTTCGCAAGAATTATCCTCTTGCAAAATACTCTTCACTTCCTTTACTAATTTTTCTTTTGTGAGAGTTCGATATGGCTTCAGAAGCAACACTTGTATTGTCTTGATACAAACAAGAATGGCTGTAATGCCTATGGCTATGTAGATTATTTCCATCATGTCACACTCCTTCGTGGCAATAGTTCATTCAAAGCTTCAAACTCTGAATGCGATGAGGAAACCTCCGGTATATCATACAATTCCACCTCATTACAGAATGCATGTACATCTATTGGATTTTCATCATTTCGATCGCTGTATATCGCTTCGAAGTTCTTTTGGTCTTGTAACATTTTTAATGCCCCAGTTATTGTATTACAGATTAGTTTCGAAAATAGTCAAGAATCCATTTCTTGTCTTTAACGAACTCTTTTTCTAATGTGTCTTTTGCTGTGGGTCTATCCACCTGTGAAACGCTTCCCGGCCATAAAAGGGCCATTAGACGTTTGAACAGAGCATCCGACACTACTTCCTTTGAAGGTGTTCCTATTTTTATTGCCCTAGGATTTACCATCAGTTCCCTCCAAATAGACATTGAAAGGCGATAATTGCCGTGATAAGAAAGAGACCCACGAGTATCCCAAAGACACTCTCAAGGGTTGCATTACCTCTCACGAACAAATTCCACTCCTTTGTAACTCTCTCCCATAGATTTGTTTTACTCATAGTTTAGCCCTATATGTATTTACCATCTAAATGCGCTATCTCATGCTGCAAGACACGCGCAGTATGACCTGTAAAGAGTACATTTTCATGATATATTTGAGCCTCATCATAAAAACTAACCCTTATTTTCTTACTACGTGATACTGCAGGTCGTCTCCCAGGTCTTGATAGACAACCCTCTTTCTGTCGATCTTTTCCTCCAAAAGATTCAATAATGACAGGATTAATAAAAGGTTTAAAAAGCCCTCCATAGTACACTACAACAATCCTTCGTAGATGTCCAATTTGATTAGCCGCAAGGCCTGCACAGCCTCTTTTACGAGCTTGATAGTTTGCATTTTCTAATAGGTCCATCATGAGACCGAAGGCCTCTTCCCATTCAATCTCAACATCAATAGGTGTCGAGATTTTCATTAATTTCATTTCGTCAGTTATTATAGGTTTGATGCTGATTTTTGAAGGACAATCATAATCACATCCTGGACAATGAATCTCCTGCGAGAACCGTAGACGCTTGTCAAAGCAAGGTCTCATACGAGGTCTATCAGGCATCGGTTTGAGATATTGATACTCATCGACGTATTTAAGCTCAGTTCCCATTCAGGTGCCCCTCGCGTACACGCCTTTCTAATCTTTCCAGTTTCTTATTTAGAAGGCGGCTATATTCGTCGTATATATGCATCCCATAACGTTGTTCAAGAACTAGTACTTGCTGGAAAGCAGTTAGCATACTATCTACACATTCTTCAAGAATATCTAGGGCAGCGGTACGTTCTCTTCTTTTATGACATATGGCAACAATTAGCTCTGCAGCTTCTTCAATACACATGTCCTCTTGGGATTCAACACCCCACTCCTTAGTTGCAGCTTCTAGAAGTGTAATATTCTCAGGTTTCCCTAGTTCTGTTAAGATGTCAAGCGCGTTCAAGATGCCACCCCTCTATAGTCGTGATGGCTACTACCTTCTGACCGCCACCTCGCAGACTGAATAGAGATACATCACCTGGAGCTTTCCCTTGGAGAGCCTTCGCTGTAAAGTGCGCTCGGATTGGAAATGCAAACTTGGTCAAAAGCTTCCAGGAAAACCAAACACGTAATAGTAAGTAATAGGCCTCGTGCGGGTCCTTTATCTTACAATAAATATATCGTTTATCGATATTAATTGTTATCATTTAGTACTCTCCCATACGAAAAAAATCCCGTAGACGTTAATCTACGGGATATAATAAGACTGGCTTTTTACGGAAGCCAGTTAGAAAACCGTTTCCAACAACTGGGGTGTTGTTGTATAAAAAGAGCCCTCGAAAGGGCTCTTCTTGGTCAAACAAAGAAGATTCCTTTCTTCTTATTCAGCGGCAGGCTCTTCGGCCACAGCTTCTTCAGCTACAGCTTCTTCTGCCACAGCAGTTCCAGCAGCATCAGCCACGCCGGAATCAGCTTCAGCAGCAGCTTCTTTAGCAGCCTTTTGAGCAGCACGCCATTCAGCAAGGGCCTCAGTGGCCTTTGGTGATACTTTACGCTTTTGTTTACCGGCTTCAAAGCATTTCAGGACAGCTTCCCTGTTGTCAATAGCCCAGTCAGCGAGATCTTCACTGCTACCTTCGATTTCTAGAATCGCTTCCTTGGCAGCAATCTCTTTTTCTTCATCCGTCATACGCTTAACTGTAGGCCAGCGAAAACCATCATACATGGCATCAGCGTTTGTAATAATGAAATCGAACTCCTTGTTACCGGCTTCCACGATGGCATCCAAAGCCTTTCGTAATTTCTTCCGTTCGGACTTTGTGACACGGCGAATAGTACCTGTGTCAAAAGCATTCTGAACAGCTTCCTGGTTTTCGATCAGCCAATCACTTAATTTGTCATGGCCGTCCGTCAGAAGAGTGAGAGCTTCCTTAATCTTTGGCCGACGAATGTAATCATTCAGTTCTGCCTTTGAATCAAAAATTTTGCCGTCTTCTGTTCGAAAAACCTGTGTATATTCAGTCATTTGTTGCTTATCCTCGAGATAATAAATTAACAAAAGGGAGCACGATATTGTACTCCCTAGATGCCTTAGAATGGGTCTAAGACGCTATTCTCTACGTGAGACATAGGTTAATTTAACGGGGTAACCCGCGACAAATGGCTTCATGGGGTGCCTAGGTGGCCACCCTCAATACGACTGTTTTAGCCAGACCTCTGGACCGCTACTCCGAAACGGGAGCAGAGACGGGGCCTGACGATGCGAGAGGTGCCTTTCCGGCGACCTCCTGTTTGACATTCGGACTATCCGAAGTCGGAACCTCCTTATTCGTTTCTTCCTCCTTCTTTGTAGGAGCTACATCATACTTCTTCTGCAACTCCTCTAAGACGTATTTGGCTGTTTGTGCCCAGATATATCTTGGGTTACAGCAGACAAAGGTATCATAGTTGATATCTTTATCACCTTCTAATACAAACTCGGAGTAGCGCCGCAACGATTCAATCACAAAAGACTGATGGAGCGGTGAGTTAAATTGCATTAGGTTGAATATAAATTTTGAGAGATTCGCTCTCTTGTTAAGACACTGACTCTTTACTGACAAATCCTTTTGTAAAGTCTCCTGAATATCCTCCGCTATTTTATACCAGTTTGCGGCTGAAAAGAATGCATTTGGATTTTCCTCCTTTAACAGCTTTTCATAGTCCTGGAAGAGTATGATCTTGGAATAATGATCCATACTCTCTATCACAAATGAATGTGAGACAGGATACAGAGGGAGCGTCTTGTCTTCATACATGAAGATCATATCGCGGACAAATTGGGTATTACTTCTTCTATCTGGCATTATTCAAAAATCCTGTCAATTAAAGTTGCTGCGTAGTTACTATCGATAGTGTCGCTCTCATTTGCTCGCAGCGCATGGATGAGTTGGTGCATATAAGCAGCATCGACACCGATAAGTTGTTCTTCAAGAATAGTCCTGTCACTCAGATCGACCTCAGAGATTTGCCACATGATCTTCAATAACTGACCTGCAGTAATGCGCCATCCCCTCCGTAGGAATTTACGTACTCTGAAAATACTTGCAAGAGGATATAAAGAACCTCTATAGAGTAATACTCTTGACATCATACACTGAAGAGCTTCCTGCTCAATATGTAGTTTACCGTCTCTGGCTCTCCACCAGCAGAGTGTGTGAGCAAAATCAAAGTTCTTATGAATCTCCTCCGGAGCACCAAAGAACCGAATAATGATTTGCACACGATTTGTAAGTGTTATAGCATTACGGGATAGAAATACAGGCCGATAGTCCTCCTCATTGACCAGACCTTCTACAGCCTTCAGATCCTCTTCAGCATCGTCATCGTCATCAAACGACAAGCCTCGCGCGACTGTCTCAGATTCAGCAGCGACGCCTTCGGACCTCATATAAATTGTGACACGTTCCTCAACCTCTCCTTTGATATTCTGGATCGAATCTTCAACAACGGTAGGCATGTATGTATCCGAGTCACCGTCTTCGTAGCCAGTGTTCTTATTGAATATATTTACATAATATTCAGCCACAGCTAACGCGGTTTCTTTGGTCTGGAAGTAGATGTCGTAGTCATTCACTTTCTCTCCTGAAAGCATAGACGCGATACTCCCTCCTGAGACGATTGCATGACGGAAGGCAAGATCCCTGACGCGTTCGTCAGTGATTGTTCTAAGCCACTCATCAATCTTGGTTCTAAGAATTTCTCTTATTTTCTTCAGCTTACGCCCTGAACGAGGCAAAGGGCGGCAGTTTGAACACTGCATTTTAGTCTCCTATTTTGATATTAAGTG
This sequence comes from Gammaproteobacteria bacterium, assembly GCA_029883105.1. Taxonomy (GTDB): domain Bacteria; phylum Pseudomonadota; class Gammaproteobacteria; order Thiohalospirales; family Thiohalospiraceae; genus JABURT01. The sequence goes on along the minus strand of JAOUJT010000001.1, from coordinate 66,352 downwards.
CTGATTTTGGTTTCGGTATAGATATCGCAACAGGTTCTTTCTTTATGACCTGACCTACAGGTTTCCTAGCCTCTAGTCTCATCAGCTCCGATAAATCCCCTTTGTTCAAGAAGGCTCGGATACTTTTGAAGATGGGAGGTTCCTTCTCTCCATCAAGTTCCCCACTCAGTGCACAAGCACTCATGAGATGTAAAATCATACGGTGTCGGGGGTTCATTTTATTCATAGTGATACTATATACTCTGCAGTGTCAGCCCTAACCTTGTCACTTCGGAACTCTACAAACCGTGGTAGGAATAGAGAGAGTTTCTGAGGATCTTGTTTATTGGTTATGACTTCATTGAACCGAACCGTCATGATTTGAGAAGGTACTCCATTATTCCAAATATAGTCTCGGTCTTTATCCGTAAACCCTGACACTTTCACCTCTAGCTGACCGTCACAGGATGCAGCCAGAATGGAGCCTAGTGAATGTTCATATTTCCCTTTTCCTTCTAAAAGTTTTACGACCTTCAGCTCGCATTCCCTTTCACTCTTCAGCTTAATCTGATCACGGGATGTTCCATTTTTCCAAAAACCTGAGGCTATTTTCAGAACAGTGCCCTCACCACCTCTCGTAATAACTTCCTCAAAGTGTTGTTCGGCATCTACTCTTTTGAAAACGACTCGTGTGTCAATTACTTTGACGTTTCCTGGAAAGTTATTCAGCAACATCGTCAGCATCTCAAATCTCTCCTTGTAGGGTCTGGGTCCAAAACCTCCAATCTCGCTGCCTAACTCTATCATATCCCAGGCCTTGAAGACAAGATTGTAGTCGTAAGGAATAGTATTACCTTGTAAGAGACTGTTCAATAGACCGTTTCCAGTCCGGCGCTCAAGTAATTTTTCATCCTTATAGACCAACACCTCACCGTGTAACTGGACATTAAGGCGGGACCGAGAAGCAGGTACTGAGCCTACCTTGAAATACTGAACAGGGAAAGGAGTTCCGACACGTGTGTGAGCGGAGACACCTGAAGGCTTTACATTTAAATTTAAGAACATTCCATCCAGCTTTTCCTGGCTGTATACTCCCTCTTCCCATTCAATTGTCGACAATGGGCGTTCCTTTAATGTACTGCACCGCATGTAATCGAATGTGTCAATTGTTCCAGGCCAGGCCTTGTTGATAGACTTTGCGGTGATACCTGCCCGTAGATCTTTCTTTAAAATTCGCTCAAATAGCATCTGAGAGAACTCATCCATGCCGGTTAACTCTTCAGAAATTGCTTCCAAAGCTGCGTTACCAGTGATTTTTCTATTTGCTAAATCATCCAGGAGGTAGAAAGTCTCAGGAGTGAAACGTTGGGAACCGGGAGGACAAGGAGGGACCCTCAAGACACCATACGTACGACCTGGTTGATAGGCGTATTGACAGACCATCTTGAACAGAGAATTGTCTAAGAACTCTTCTAAGAAAGCTATTTTTACTTTCTTTGAGTCCGATCCGCTAATTATTTCTAAAAACTGATATACTTCGTAACTCGTGATCATTGTAATATCCATTGGTTAATATAGTGAACAGATAATGCCTGTTCTTTCAATTCGTTGTGTCTCTACTTCGCGATGGATCTTGCCGAGACTTTCAAGTGTCGCTATGTCATCAGGTGCTAAGTCGAAAGAGACCGAATAGTAGTTTTGTAGGAGAACTTCACCTATTTCTTTTTCAATACAAATTGAACATGCAAACACGAGATCGTGTGAAGGGACAGTGTATACAGACGAAAGAAGCTTGTCGTATGCTTCCTCTCTGAACTCGCCCCAGTAATGTATGGCTATACCTGACAATGTATATTGCACTGTATTGTTCATCTGGTCAAAATAGCCCATTTCCTGACACGCCTTTGTCACAAGTTCTTCCTTGAGAGCCGCTAATTCTGGCTCATAGTCAACCATCCCTAACTGCCGGATACGTGACTGATAATCATCTATACTATTGATCATTTTATTTTCTCGATAGAAGGGCGACCTCCTTAAGCCGCCCTTTTGGTTTTTCTAACGCTCTTCAGCAATCCGAATACAACGCTTTCGGTTCAGAAGATAGGAAAATGTGGAAGGGTCGAATTTATAGCCTAAGGCCATAACTTCCTTCATCCATGCAGTGTCGAAAGCTTTTCTGGTGTATGCTTTTGTGACATCATTCTTCCAGAGTTTCTTTTCAATCTTTTTCCAGATTTCCGCCATCATTCCCACAGTAGGAATTTCACCATCAGATGAATACATGATGAGAGTATCAGGTGGAATCCTTTTACCTCCTTTTCTTTTAGTTTTATGTTCCAGAAGTCTCTGCCCTTCCTCCGCCGAAGGTACGTCAACGAAACATTTTATAGAATACCCAAGTTTCATGAACAGGGTGGCTTGCTTTGGGGATATTTCAATCTCCATAGTTTTTCTCCTAATGTTAGGGGCACTTAAAAGGGGTGCCCCATACCCTTAATCCTAACTGTTTTTATTAATTATTGACCGAGAATTACTCGTATATGTGAAACAGTATACGGTCTAATTTTTCGAGCATTAAGTCAACTTTTTCAAGAGCACCTATACCTGAATAATCCTTAGGTTCAAACACAGAACGTTCAAGCTCTGCTACCTCAACGGGAGCCACTTCTTCTGTGACCCTCTCAGCGGCAACGGGACGTTTATGTTGATAGGCGATATACGCTCTTGCCAGCCGCTCAGCGTCCTCTTCGGTAGGTTCAGTCTGGAGGTCTGGCCAGAAAAATTCTCCACCCACCTTATTGATAAGACCTATACGAGCTGCGCAGACATTGAAGGAAGGACCTCCTGACAGTCCTGAGACGTCACTACATTTGTATTGCCCGTCCTTATCCATAAGCGCACGAATATATACTTCCTCCAACCATTTCAGAGCATTCTCTGTCCATTTCTGTACGTGCTCAGGAGAGCCTACCTTTGATATAATAGGGGCAGTAGATTTATACTCATGATACTCAGAGTGCAGATGTTTAGCCATTTCCATCGTAGGTTCTCCCTGTGTCCACCTCCCGAAGTTTATAAAACCAAGTCGATTGCAAACAGTCCACAGGCGACGTCCTCCTGGCATATGCCTCACAGAACGAGCGGAGAGCAGTTTTTTCGTTGATAAGGCGGCCACAGTTTCTATGAAGTGTAAACATACAACCGTCGTTATGGACGTACGTACTCCATATAATTTGCTTGTGCAAGAGAAGCAGAACCCAGAACGGTCTGAGTAGAGACTTACGCTCTTACTTTCACATCTATAGCAGGTTAGCCCTTCAATTAATACATTGTTTGTCATTTAATTTATACCCTTAGATTTTTGATTTTTTCTTTCGAAGAACAACTTTGGGACTCGGTAAGTCACGATGTGATTTTGGTAAAGTGCCTGTGTGCGAATATTGATTATAGCTCATATCACCTCCCATAATAGATCGCCATAAATAGTAACCTTGAACTCTCGGTGCTAGGTCACTAAACTTACTCACAGTCTCTTCAATACCTTCCATTTCGTAACAATACAGTTCCCATGCTTCTTCTATAAAGATGTCTTCCATCTATTCTTACCCTTTAAAATTTTAAGCCCCTCCATGGAGAGGGGCTCTTGTTATGGATCAACGAATGGGACAAGCACCCCCTTCGCATTCTTCGTCACCGATATCCAAACTCCCGACGGAGCTAATATTAGAGATCGGTTGGGTCTCTGCTGCAAGTTTATTATAGGTCTCCTCAGAGATTTCCTCGTAAGGAGCCTGGTCAAAACCATGCCCTCTCTGTAATAGAAAGGAGAGACTTTTGTGGCAGTTTCTATAGTTTTCTTTTAAATATTCCTTTATTCGTGGTACGTCATCCTTGTTGTAATATATTGAGCAGGAGACACTGTTATCAGACCATACAGTCTGTAACAGCTTAACTGTCTTTAACTGCTGAATTACGTCAACATCGTCCGCAAGTATTGCATGCGAAGGAAACTTAAAAGGAAATGTAACGATGACAGTTCCGTAGTCTTCTGTGCCATCCATGTTCCTTTTAAACTCAATAGGATATCCGTGATCCTTACAGACCTTTACGAGTGAATTATCAGCACCAATGCTGATACGTCTGTACATAAAACGAGCATACCCTGGATGTGCTCCGGGAGTAACTCCAGGTAGTAGCGAGAGTGTGCCGCTAGGTTTTATTGTTGTCAACTTTATAGACTTTGACAGATTGTTTTTCTTTGAATAATACTCATCGAATCGTCGAAGCTCACTATAGACGTCATCAAGCCATTCGAGCTGCTCAGGTAGGGCTTGCATAATACCTGTCAACCCTATTCCCATCCGTAGATTTCTATGTACAACTTCCGTGGTTTCTGGATGGTGCGAAGGTAACATCAGTGAATGCTTATTGATACGATATAACAACTTTGTAATATCCATCAATTCTTCCTTTGATTCTACATTCGGAAGAAATACCTCTGCAAGACAACATGTCTCGTAAGGCTCAAGCGACTGCTCCGCACACGGGTTGTAGCCCTCAACCTTGGGGTCAGGATACTGAGTCTCACCCAATCGACCGCAACCTCGTGACAATGGGAGATTGATCAGACCATATGGCTCTCCATTGCCAGAATAGCCTTCCCAAAAGAAAGGGTGTAGATCGTCAATATCGCTACAAGCTACACTATTATTTGACATACTTCTCCATTTCGGAATCATTACGTCATCTAGGTCCCACCTCTTTGCAAGGAGGAATTCAACATCATCAGGGTCACCTATCGCAATTTGAGCTGATCTCCGTACATTCCCAGCCACAATGATGTAGCCGATGATGTTCATGATATCAAGAGCGTCTATAGGCCGTATACGCGCTCCTTTTCTTTTACTGAGGATTTTGCTAATTTCTCCAATTCCCCATACAAGGTCTTCAGGACCACTGGCTGTACCACCGAACCCTTTAATAGGTGTCCCCTTCCCACGTATTACTTGCGTTGAATAAGTGAATGTTCCTTTTTCTTCTGAGTGTGACAGAAATGCCGCCTTCAGGGTTTTCCCTAATAGTCTTACCCAGCCTTCACGTGAGTCGGGGACAATGAAGTCAGCGCCGCCATCATCAAATCGTGTAGGAGCTTCAAACCACTCCTTTACTGCAGGTATTTTATCTACATGTTTCTGTTGAATATTATACCCAACACCTGCCCCTACTGCCAGCATATCCATACACCATGTAAAGGGTCTTATAGGGTGATCCACTACTGTGAATGCACAATTCTGCATCGATGCTAATCCATATTTATCGACTGTCTTTGTACCAGCCTGCCACCACATTCTACCCGCTACACTTGCCTTTAACTCCAAGAAATATGTAGCAAGACGTATCTCTTCTTCTTGCGTAAATCCGCAACCGAATTGCTTATCGCATCCGTTAATTACGCGAACGACCGTGTCTTCGAATTCTTCTGTAGGGGCGTTCATGTCAAGAAGGGACTCATCGGCCTCTTCTTCTGATATGTCTTCAAACTTACGAGCGTAAGTTCTCTTAAATGTTAGGTACCCCACAGTGCTCCAAGGGGTATCAATTTCGGGTAGATCTTCAACTGTTATCATTTATTTTAAACCTTTGTAAACTCAGTTTGTTCTGATGTTTCCTCTTTCTCGGGGATATCTGGAACATCAGCTGTAAGCCTTCCAGTTGGGAAGTCATAGAATGCAGGGTCTACATCACCAGTAAGCCCTGTAAAGCGACATTTGAGCACTCTCATATCAATTCTATTTCTTTCCTCAACGGTCTCAGCTACCATATTTCTGGCGAAAGCAATAATATCCATTGATACCTGCTTTATTGAGCCAGAGCCTCGAATATCATCCATTGTAGGCATCTTGCCTTCTTCAAATGACACAGTACCACCAGGTACTTTCCTTAGATGACTTACAAGACCTATCCAAACATCTGGATATCGCTTGACAAGCCTCAATAGGTCATTCATTACTTTGTCCTGAGCCTCGTTGCCTGTTAGATTCTCAACTCCTTCTGAGACTAGAATTGTGATATGGTCAATAAAGATACTGGTGTACCCTGACAGTGCCATATATTCAAGTTTATCAATGATTGAACTATCATTCATGGAGCCTTGATGATCTAATACAAGGCATCTATCATCTCCAAACACTTCATCAAAGCCTGGCTTCAACTCATCGATAGGAATCTCTTCATCAGCAGGATTTCTCATAAGAGCCATTCCTGCAAATTTTCGGGCAGTCTCATGAGGAGACTCTTCAAGATTTACAATTCCTATCTTCTCATCTGAGTTTTGAATTATATCTAATCCTATCTCTCGGATCAGGGTACTCTTTCCTGAACCTGTTCCAGAAATAAATAATGCAATATCACCTCCTCTACGCCCTTTAAGTTTCTCATTAAGTGAATTAATACAGAAGGGATAAGGTGTGGAAACTTTTGAGTTATACTCAACCAAAGAGTCCCAAAGAGCTTCTTTGGTAATAAATCCTGACGGTACAAAAGAGGCTGCATCAAAAATACATTGCATTAAGGCCTTGTGACCGTGTTCTAACAATACAGCGCCTGCATCATTCTCAGGAAGGCGTGTAATTTTTGCCTTATCAAGCCCTATGATTTTAAGGGCTTTTGAGACAGCTTTTTGACCAGGCTCATCCTCGTCAAAACATATAATAACTTCCTGAAACGAGCGTATCCAATCGCGCGCTTCTAGAAGAGCTTCTGTCATAGAAGATCCTGCAATACCAATGACAGGGTAGAATTTTCCATATTTCTCATAAGATGCTTTTGCCACAGCCATTGTGTCAATTTCACCTTCACAGATTACGAGTCGTTTTCCTCCGGGATTGAATAACTCCTTACCGAAGAGACTTTTCGACTCTTTTATCCAGAAGAAGTCTTTGTCAGGTAATACCTTTCTGACGTGGTATGCAAGACCTCCGTCATACGGATAGTAATGTTTATTTATATCACCGTCACCGTTATACGACACCTTTACTCCATAGAAGGTTGTAATAGGTTTATTGATATTTCGCTCCACGAAACCTCTGATGGGATAATCCTTTACTTTTTCGAGTTCCTCGTCAGGGTCCCATTTAATCATTTGATTTGAAGGTTTCTTTTTGAACACCACCCCTGTAGAGGCTCCCGCTATTTCTTCTTTCTTAAACTTCTTACTACAGGAGAAACAAAAGCCGTCCCCTGCTTCATAGATTTGCAAGGCGTCACTCGATCCACAGCCCTCGGTATCTACACACGGCTGGTTCTTCAGGACGATATTACTCATTTGGCTTACCCTCAACACCTCCCTTTTTAGGTGGCTCACCCTCAACACCTCCCTTTTTAGGTGGCTCAGACATAGCGGATATCATTACCGCTGAGATAGCCAGAAACAACCAATCCAGTCGATCTATTTCGCTGAACCCTATTTCAAGACCGGCCTGAAAAGCCGAAAACCCTTGGCTGAACATTATTACAACTGCTGTGAGAGCTAGCAGCTTGTGTACAATAAATTGAAACATCAGTATTCCTCTAAACTATTTTCAAGTGCGATAGACCTATGTAGTCTACGCTTATGTGTATCCGTCACAGGTTCCGTGACATTCCATGTAATTCTCTCGATGCGGGTATTAAACCAGGTATTCGAGAGGGGTGAATCTACGAAACAAAGAGACCATGTTTCTGCATACGAAAGACCGCTTCTTGTTTTGTACTCGTCGAGCACGATGAAATCGAACTCATTCTCGCCTCGTGCCTCGAACATATCGTGAAGCAGCGTTGAAGACGACTTGTAGTACTTCCAATTCAGTTTCTTGCCTGAATTTGAGATATATAGTTTCTTACCGAGATAGAATCGCTTCAAAGCGTTGTCTCGGATGACATAGATAAAACCAACACCGTTTCCCATCTTCTTAGGAAACTTCCAATGACCGTTATGGTATAGAGCTCTTTTCTTCTTTACACCGGGAACAGATATATCAGACATTTAACTCGTTAACTCCTTGACGATAGGCCAATGATCGATGGTAAATTTGTCATCGGCTGATTTTAAAATATACAGAAGAGCACCATTAAACGTCAATGCTGCATACCACTCTTCCTGATACGCCGCGATATAATTTCCTACAACATTTTCCTGAAACTCCTCTTCAGACATACAATGCATTAATTCCTTAGTTGCAGTCTTCTCAGCTATTCCTGGGATTCCTGGGATATTATCAGTAGGGTCTCCACTGAGTAATTGTTGATAGAAGAACCGGAGTGAATCTGCTTCTGACATTGTAATGAGTTCTTTCTTTGAAGGATTGTAATGTCGTCCTGGGATGCATTTAAGATCCTTATCGATTGTGACGATAATGAAGTCTTGTCCTTCTTGTCGAGCCTCTTCAGCCCATATTCTGACGTAGTCATCTGCCTCCATCCCATCAGCAGGTACTGCAAGTCCTTCCATTATTGCTAAGTCGCGAACACCGTTTACATACTTACGTCGTGTTTCACCCTTAGCCTTTAATACCGCTTCTTGATTCTTTCGGTTTTGTTTGTAGTCAGGATACATATCATCTCTGAAATTACCCTCACCCTTTACGGCCATTTTAAAGTCGTTTGTGAAAAACTTCTTCAAGATACCATCAAGATCCTTCTTGAAATTTTTCCAAGAATCCTCCATATACTTTCTTTCTTCAGGGCGTGTGTGCTTAGGAGGAATGAATGCACCCTCACTGTCATACTGTCGAACTTCTTTGAATTCGCCTTCAATCTTTTTTACAAGACTTATCCAGTCTGAGTATCGACATGCAGAATGACATTGAACATCGCCATCTATTATTAACCGAACTGCCATAGTTTTCTCATCCGAGTTGTAATTGAGAGGGTACAGGAGCACCCAGTTCAAGAAGAATTCCCCAGATAGATTTTTTGCATATCTGAGGTACATCCGGTTCCGTGTCGAATAGAGTCTCAAAGGCCTCTATAATATTTTCATAGACATCCGGTAGTGTATTTCCATACTTTTCTTCTTGCAAGTACTCCCGAAAGGCCGCATATGTATCAGCGGCCTTAACAATGAATACTACCAGAGGATCATACGTTTTCATAAACGCAGGCAAGTGCTTGCGCATAAAATCTGCCTCAATTTGTTTCAGGAGAGATTTAAACTCAGGATATGACTTTTTCACATCATGAGGAATATCTCCTGTGACGATCTCAGCGATGTCATGCACCAGCGCATATTCTAGTACCTCTCCCTGCATCGCCTGGACAATTTTCAACATAGCTCTATTTCCTATATAGTGAGCCTTATCAGCTTCTCTCTTACAGGAAACAGCGTCCTCCAGATGCTGTTCCACTAATTGATAGAGAAGAAGTGAGTAAAAGGCGACCTCGAAACTATGTTCGCTAATATTCATTCGACGCCCTATGAGATGCTTTCCTGCCCATCTATTTACTTCTGCTGCCCTCGTGGGTAATGAAAATGAATCTATCACTACACCATCTCCACTTCAAAGCCAGGAGGTATATCCTCTAGATCTTCTACTAATAAAACGCATTCACTAGATTCAAGAAAAGTATTGATGTTCTGAATGTCATCTTCAACGTCTCTTATCTGTAATGCTAACCATCTACCACCTACAAGTACTGCACGTATCATCGTACGCTCCTATTTATTTTAAGTTAATACAACCTCCTTCTGAATGCCGCTAGCAGACATCGACCAGAAGGAGGCTTCTTTCACAGTTGAAAATACGTACTTGATCTGCCTAGTTGCTGCAGACTCGAAGTCATATTATCGAAACCTCAACAGGTCTCTTGTTTTTATTGTTCGCCTACTATCTTAAAAACGGCTATCTACGGACATCTAGGCCGCAGTCCTCCCCTGATTCACATTTTATTCTCCCATTTTATTAGGACGTGGTCTGTCTCTAAGTCAGAGACTCCGGTTACTTTTCCGGGATCGATGCGAGCGATAGTTTTATAATATTACTTGTCCGCAGACACAAGTGCAACCAACCCCGACTTACTGCGCGTTGGATTTTCGTAAGGGAACCCCTGCTACATGAGCTACAAGCAATTTCATTCCTTTCAGAAATCCGTTTGCATCTTCATCTGTATACCAGACAAAACCTGTAGTGAGAAGTCTCCAATCAGCATTTGAGTCTGTCCATTCTTTTACAGAGGCTCGACCGTCAACAATAGTATAGTAGAGGCTTCCTTTAATAGGTTCCTTAAGGATAGGTGTGGGTAGAAATCCTCGATAGTCCTCGAAGTTAATGGTCCACGGCGATTGTATGATCCTTTTCATCTCAATGGCGTTTCTAATATCACCTAATGGTGTTTTCTCACCTACAGGAAGTCCGTTTGTATAGAAAAGTTTCTTTCCAGACTCTATCGCTTCTGCGAAGTCAACCAACGTTGCGATGTGTATAGTATTCATAAATACCTACCAGCTAATATAAAAGACGAGACATGCGGGTAGAGAGTCCGTAGGCTCATTGATAGCATCGACGCAACGTGTAATGAGTACTAACATGTCTCCGGGAAGTTCCGCCAGCTCTTCTACAGGAATTATATAGAGTCTGTCGTTTCCAAAGTCTTGATTTCCCCAGTGACGCTCTCGAAGTATCTCCCATAGTCTCTGCTTAATACCAGTCTCTCCGTTTGGTAATTTAAAGGAGTGTCCTTTTGGAGGAGTTTCCATTCCAAACGTCTTACATTCTAGCTCTTGCAGATCATAAAGGACATCCAGGAGAGGAATTATCTTTAACGTCGTGATATCCATTACTACTGTTTCTCCTGTGTTGAATCTACTACATACAAAACGTTATCTTGCTCCTCTAAAACATACTCCTTGGAAATTCTAGCTGCCTTAACGAGAAGTTCTATATGTTCACCTCCGACGATAGTTCCATCGTCACCCATCGCTTCAATGGTTTCAAAGTACTCAAAGGCATCTGCTGAATTATCCACCAGTGTTTTCAGCTTTTCCAGTTCCTCTTCAAGCTTTTTATTCTTTGCCACTAACGCCTCAAGATGTAGTCGTCTATTTGGATTCAGAGTATCAATCATAAGCCTCCACTCCAGCTCTGATATCTTCTTGTTCATTTCTTCATACGCAGGAATCCTGTCGACAGGTAGATCTGGACGCTGTCTTAGAAACGCATTGCGGCTAATCAGATCCTTATTTTCAGCGTGGAGTCGTTTCATAGTTTTGCGAGCCTCGCAAAGAGGACATTCTTCTTTTACACTTGGCATTCAGTGTCTCCTAATAGTTAAAGGAACCGATAGCTTATGTCGCTGCTCAGCTCCTTGATAATTTCATGGTCAGTAAAGGCTAAGCTATAGCTAGGTCCAACTCTGACTTCTTTGTTGACATGTATACGAGAATGTACTGTTAAGTATTTATGGTGTTCCGTGTCAGTGATACGTATATGAATCCATTTCGGCAGGCGGATAGCCTCCATGCGGTAACCTCTTTCTCTCGGATACTCTACCCTAGTGAGCAGATGGTCATATCTTTTTACTCTTTCACTCATTCTTTTACGACTTCTTGCAGCTCCGATATCTCTGTAGCGCGTCTCTCAACGAGATCGGCACGGATATATCGAACCCACGGATTTCCTTCGCGACAATCATCAATATCGTCTTCACACCACAACCTCCCTGTGTTAGATTCAATGCAACATTCTGGTTGCAGATATATCTCTTCCGGGTCCTCCATAGTAATCACTCCGTAACAAATTCGTCCAAGGTATCAAGCAAGGCATTATACGAGCTAACACTCATGCACAGTATTCCATCAGAGGTCACTTTGGAGATTGGCAGATTATTGACGGCTTTCCCTACGATATTTACGAGATGCTGTAGTGTATGCGCCCTTTCTTCATATATATGGTATTGCTTACAACGCTCCTCATAGGATAATTGGTCTGCTTCCTTTAGTGGATCAGTCGAAGTATCGCTTTCAAAGACTTCGGGAAAGTCGGACTTCTTCCAGTGAATACAATAAGGACTCGCGTTGCATTCAAGAATAACCTTACGTCCTTTGTAGGTGCAAAACGCTACGTATCCGATACTAAAGCCTGCGTCTTCTAGCAGACCATTCTCATCATACGCAGCCGGTCTTCCAACATCTTTGAATTCAAGTTCAATATTGATAGCAGGAGGGATTTCCCAGAGCTCTTCACAATGTTTACCGTGTGGAAGGATCCAATACATTTCCTTCTCGGCTAGCTCTGCTTCAGAAGCTGCTCCTAGATAAGCTAAACAGAGATTTTTGAAATCTTCACCGGCACCTTCGAAGCGCCAACTAGTATCAGTAGTATCCATCTCAATGGTGCTCCTTAGGGTTTTCTGATGGCTCTTCCGATACCGTCCCTGCATCAACAAGCGCTATTGTAAATTCCTCAACCTGCTCAGTAGGTATCATTTGCATACCGTCGAAGAAGATACGCCCTCCTTCTGTACTAATTCTATCCTTGATTACCGGCACCCATGAGTAGTGTATAAGAAGAGCAGGACCAACAAACCACGCAGGATTGTTTGCTACAATTGCCTTGATCAATTTCGGGATACCATCCTTAAAGATACCTTCTTGTGTTCCGAAAGTTATCATTAGTAAATCCACGTGTTCATCTAAATATTCAGCCATTTTATTTCTCAATGATTTATTAAAGAAAGAGCCGCCCTTATCAGCGGCTCTCCGTAGTTATGTTTTCTAAAGGAGTGGGAAATAGCCCCAATTGATTTGACCTTCATCTACAAGTTCGAAGATCGTTTCCCAATTCGGGTTTGTAGCTGAATCGTCTGCAAGGTCCTCTAAACTACTAGAGAGGCATGTCGCTAGTTCAGAGAACGCTACATTCCTTTCGGCTTTCCTTGAAGCCTTCCCTATTAAGACAGCCCGCACTGCAAAAGATTTCACAGAGAACTGTTTGCCCTTTGACATATACGTCAATGTTGTTGCAGAGTAAAAAGGCGCAACAGATGACACGCTTGTAGGATCTATCGGGACCAACGTATATTTACCACTGTCAAGGTATCCCTGTACAACAGAACTAGGCTGTCCTTCAATAACAAGAATCGGCATATTCACAGCCTGACCTTTCTTTATATCAACAGGCTTGACTCCTAGTTTCAGGAAAGAACTTAAAGCCTTTAAACTAAGCGTGCTCCCTCCCCAGGCGGCTACTTCTTGACCTTTGATAAGATCGATACTAATACCTTTCTTATCATTGACGCCAATATTTTCGCCTATGCTAGAAAGAAGACTCCCAAAGCCGCCTCCTGATGGTTTATAGCCTTTTGGAATCAGAAGGTGTCCCGACTCAGCGTGCAGTCCCATTACAACCTTGAGTCTGTTTTCATTCACTTTTGTTGGCATTATTTTTGTTTCATAAAACTTCAACACATCGATCTGAACAATACCTGCATCGTATCTCTTTTCGATGAGTCCCAACAAGTTATCAATGGCGCCGCCACTGACCTGTACATCGAGTTCCTTGCTTGTAGCACCTCCACAGAAATCCTTGATATCGTTTCCTAGAGGGAAATATGTACCGGCTTCAGAACCTGTACCGATACGGAGTGTTTGTCCTGCATGAACATTCGCAATAAGCATCGCTGCTACACAGAATGCTGTTAACATTTTTCTTGATTTTTTCATAGTAATACCTTAGAACAATGGTTCTTCAGTTGAAGAGGATGGCGAAGATGATCCGCCGATAAATGCATTAGAGAGCCCTACCAGCACAATTGCCGCCAGACCTATTCCAATGATGATCAACATCCAACGTGTAGATGATTGAATATCTGTTGACTTACCCATGTGTTACCCTTTAAATTCTAGTGCAGAAGCTTCTAAAGAGCTTACCGCAGTATGAAAGTTAGTTTCGATCTGTCCGAAAGCTTCCAGTGATAGAAGTTCTTCCAGCTCACCGTCTGCTGCTGAATTCATTATAGACTGTGCGTCTGAAACGATATCTGCAAATTCATCCATTTCACGGTACTCATGTACTTTTGCTTTAAAGGCAAGATCGGCGTCCTGCGCTGCTACATAGTTTTGTTTCATAGCATCGTGAGCTTCTTCTATCTTTGCTTTCATTTTAAGCTTTTTAGTGTGCTTTGCAGAGCCAGCGTCGGCAGGATTTATTTTACTTTCCATCTTATTAATAAGTGCTCCTACTTTAATAATCGCTTCCTTCGCATTTGCCAGACGATCAGCATTCTTCATCACCTGATTCTGCAACTGCTCCATCGCCCTCTCCCTGGCTTCTCCTATCATCTTCTCCAGGCGCATATTCAATGTCTTCTGTCGAATGAGAGGATCCATTGTTTTCAACCACCGGAGTCCCAGAAACCCGCCGACACTTACAACTAGTGTAAGAACCAGAGCAAACATTCCTGTGATAATTTGGGCTGCAAAGACAATAAACATTAGGAGAATCCCAATAAGAATAATGCCGAACCCAACATTGCGAGCCTTTCCTGTTACCTTGCTATTTTTGAGAGTTGATATTTCATCCATCCTCTCTCTGTTATTTGATAGAATTGACGAAAAGCCGCCATCATCTACATTTTCAGCCATAATGCTCTCCATACGGATTGTATAATTGATTAGCCCCGGTTACGTTATCCGGGATGTCAGCGCGGGATTTTCTAGACATCGCATGAGATTTTTGGTAGGTGTTTCTGCATAGATATCCCCTGTGGATTGCGCCCTATGCTAGCTAGTAGTATTTGTTTTAGAGAGCTGCACTTCGTTGCAGTTACTTATTATTCAGGCATATTATTTCCTCCAAATAGTTTCCTGGTTAAAAGCACGGTTACTTTTCCGGCATCGTTGCTAGCGATAGCTTCTTACACAATTCCAGAGCATACCTGGAGTGTGACCAACTTTTATACGAACTGTTGGATTTAACGCCCGCGCTTGTGGTACGCCACGCGGAGAGGCCTGTAAAACTCATCTTTGAGAACTGGCTCAGTGAGCTTTCGATAGAGGTCCATACGAATACGATGTCCCGAGTTCCCTAACTCATTTATCGCTTCAATGAGCTTGAGACGCATAGGTGCTGGGTACATGTGCTTGTACGATCGCATCATCGTAAGTTTTATTGCAAGTGCCCTGAAAAGTCGAGCCTTGCGTACTTTTTTAAATTTAGCCACAAAATGTCCTGTTAAAAAGGTTCAAATTTAGTTTCCCTAGATTAATGAATATCTAGCCAGCTGTCGCCGATCTTTGCATCACCATCCATTATTTTGATATCATATAGGAGCGCCGCATCCTTGAAGGCGCCTGAACCTATTTCAGCTGCACGTTCTGCAAATTCTTCTGGTACCATGAAATCCTCCTCATCATGATAGTAGATGAGAGGGATGTATGGAATACTTTCTTCCTCCAGACGCTGCATAGTGAGCATAACCGCAGTGCTACATGTAATCTTTTCAAGGGATTGTAGTAAATATACAAGAAGTTTATGAAAAGAATCAACATAAATTCTATTACCAACCATTGAAGGAATGTAGCCGTATCCAAACTTTGAGGTGCTTCCATAGATATTCTCCAGCTTTTTGTTAAGGTCTTCAAACCCAGGTACTGCTTTAATAAACTCCTTTTTTAACTTATTTCCTTTAGTTGCATTGAAGGTGCCAAATATATAGCTCCACAGCTTCTTACCTGAAGCTCCA
Organism: Gammaproteobacteria bacterium; assembly: GCA_029883105.1. Classification (GTDB taxonomy): domain Bacteria; phylum Pseudomonadota; class Gammaproteobacteria; order Thiohalospirales; family Thiohalospiraceae; genus JABURT01. The sequence continues at coordinate 50,656 of JAOUJT010000001.1, read as the reverse complement.
AATAGGAAGGCATACAGGATTCTCTTTGCGGCACTTCTTGGTACCGTGTGCTGTACACCCATCTTCGACAATGCTTCGGTTAATTTAACGGCGTTGTATGCATGAATATCACCGTGCAGGATTACGTCTATAAACTCCTGATCTCCTAGATAGTGTGCGAGACCTCGCGCCTGGTTGCCTTTTGAATCACATCCTATGCATTTCCAGCCTGGCTTTGACCTAAACAAGGCTCTCATCTCAGGACCCCATTTACTAACAGGAGTTCCATCATCCTTAAGCTCTCCAGAGGGTACATTTACAATGATCTGGTGTGTAGCGCGCATACTCGGCGTTCCTATCATCCTTGAGTTTCCATGAAGCATTCCATTGTCATCAACGTTTTCAATCCATGTTTTTACTATACTGTATCGAGATTCTGCTGTTGTAAAGGCTCGATACAACCTTCCGTTTTCGCCTAAAAGATCGAGATCGTCATCAATGATTTTAGGTGAAGTGTTTTCATTCTTTTTAGTAGCAGGATTCCATTTAGTGTTCCATTCGGAGGGTTCCCATCCATGTCGATATAGATAAATTTTAACATCTGCGACAGAGCTTAACTTTAGTTTCTGGAAGTCTACTCTACAATACGGGCCTGTAATCGGTCGCTCACCATGCGTCAGGATAGCCTGAGCCATCTTCATTATTTCATCTTCCTCCTCATATTCGCCGGAGGCTATGATCATACGAGCCTCTTTTGTAGAAAGATCAGAACCGCAGCGAGGATCGATACCAAACCACTGCGCAGTATGTGCATGATAGTACCCTGTAGCAACCCACTTAGGTTCTTTGTGAGGCACAATTCCTTTTACCTTGTCGATTGCAATTGACTTTGAGCCTAAGACTCCTTCTAATTTATCCCGAATTTCAGTCAGTTCCTCCTCTAACTTACCGAAGAGTTCAATAGCTCCTTCTTTGTCGAAGGGCCAGCCGTGCAATTCAGCCTGAGCTTGCCAAGTAGTGGCAGCATGTTCAGCCTGAAGAAATGTTTTTATTCTATGACCTGTTCCCTCATCTTTCTCAAGTTTGTCAAACAAATCATAATATTCTTGTATTAGAATTTTATACACCTCAACGTTAAGATTTACGTCTTGGTGACAATACTTAGACATCTCAGGAGTCCATTTTGAGAAGTCGTGGAAGTCAATTTTTGGATAATTTAGTGATTTACCCCACACCGCTAGTGAGTGCCCTTGGTAGCCGAATCGCCGGTAGTCAAGAATCTGTGACATCAAAAGCGTGTCATGAAATTGAGTTTCTTTTGGGAATTTATACCCAAAGAGTTTTTCTAGGACAGGAACATCATATCCTAAAATGTTATGCCCAACTACAATCCCCACATTATTATTAAAATAATCCTGCCAGCCTAGGTCATTCTCAAGGAATTCCACGCGCTCGCCTGTGGTTAAGTTATGGATAATGATCGTCCACATCCGTGTTACATCTCTTAGGAACCCATCGCCTTCAATATCAAAAACCAGTCTGAACATTAGTTTTCTCCTGCATGTCCTAAGTTTTGACCCGCTTGCCAAGCCTCCCATGCGAGTTGCACATTGATACTCTGGTATTGACCAGGCCAGCTATCCTTTTCTGTGTATCTCGGAGTATTTTCCTCATAAGGCGGTTTCTGTATCCATTCTTCAAAAGCTTTTCTGTCGTCACTGATCATCACAGCCTCCTAGGTGTTATACCTTATAGCTGGCAATCAGCGATTGGACATCTGCAACTCGAATAGGTTCATTGTTATTGATCATCTTCGCAATTTGGAAGTCAAGATACCATTTTGCCTTTAAAAGCTCCTGCAGCTCATCATCCTTCTTACCGACTCGCGCAATGTACTTACGTACCTGATTGAGAGAGACACTTTGAAAATCCTTTGCAAGATACTGCTCCGTCTCCCACCATTGCATATCGGCAATGTATCCCTGGTAATGTCCAGGATTTATTGCTAGATTGTCTTTTTCGTCGCTCGGCAGGTCTGGCGTAGCCAACTTTGACTTCCAGAAATTCAACGAAATCGATCCTACGATGGTTGCGACATGATATTCTTTTCTTGATACCGTCTCGTAGACTTCGACACGTTTCTTTCCCTGGACATCTGAAGCTTTGATACCTTCGAGACAGGTTGCCTTTACAGTTCTTAATACTTCATCACCCTTGATAAAGCATATTTTATATTCACTCATTCGTATTTTCCTGCTTTAATTGATTTAATTAAATTTACCGGTTACGATTCCGGCATGCCTTTTAGGTGCATTTTACAGTATGTATTTTAGCAGGCATCGAGATAACGAGCTAGACTTTAGAAGTCTTTAGTCTCATCGTCTTTCGATCCCACTTTAATAGGTTTCTTTTCTTTAGCATCTTCTGACTCATCGTCAGAACTATCCCAGGGATTTTCTTTCTCATCTGGGTCTTCAACTGGCGTTATGACTTCAGTCGTAGTTTGACCAAAAGCCGCCTGTTCTTTAGGTTTGTACACAACATGCTTTGTTACCTGGATACCCATGAGCATGTTTGCAATACCTTTATCATCGTCGTCATTCTCGTATTCATATTGAAAGATACGAAGGTTTCCGACTGAACCGTTTCCTAACGATCTTGCATCGATCTCGTCTAGATTACCATCGACAACATCCACTGGATTTGCTGGGTCTCCATCGGCCTTGATGGATCGTTTCCTGAGATTCACACGCCAATAAGCATCCTCAATGATTGGATTCTCATCAGCATCTTCAGGAATAATCCTTTTGACGCGGAGGTCTGATTCCCGCCATAAATCAGCGACCTCTTTTACTTTTGTCCGGATTTGTATTTCCCAAGCCGGATTCTTTTTGCTGAACTTTTTATTGGGGAACTTTGGGTCCAGTTTACAGTACCAAAGTTCACAGTTCTCTACTATTATTGTTCTACTCATTCTTGATCATTACCTAAGTGTTCATCCCACGAATCTGGTGTTATTCCAGTCATGAGAAATTCGCGTTCATCAGGGGACAAAGTTGGAAATACATTCTGTATCAGTTCTCCTCCTTTCTCCCATCTGTCCAATTGTTTGCGAGTAATATCAAGTGTCATCTCATTCACTACGCCGGTGAATGGATCTTTTCGTGTTATCAGCATCATTGCTTATAGTTCGGGATCAGTCTTTTGATCCTCTTCGTTTCTATCGCTCATTCCTTCGAAAGGGTCAGATGCGTCATTGTCACAACGCTCTTCATATCCTTCAAACTCAGGTCCATCTTCATAATCAGGTCCATCATCCATCGCTCTTTCTTTTCGAGAGTCTATAACTTCGTCAGAAGGCTCCTCGTGACTTTCAACTATCACTTCTCTTTCAGTCTCTTTATCAGGGACTACGTCAGCTGCCAATGAATTCTCAGTGAGACGTATTGAACGATGTACATTAGGTTCCATCTGCGCAAAGTAACGAGGGATAATAAAGTTCGGTCCTCCTGCATTATTGCACAAAACCCATAAGACCGCGTAGGCTCCTTCCAGGATATATTCTGCGTGATCATACGCCTGGGGCACAGTTGCAAGATTTGGTTCGGTTAAGAAATCCAGACTATCTACCAGACCTGCGGCACCTATCAGACGAAAGTCTCGAACGTTGTCGACAATAAACAGGTCGCCTCCCAGGTATTGATCCATTTCGATATAAAGTCCAAGCTCAATATCCAGAGGCAGCTGTTCATTCAGCCCTAGGATATAGTCATATAGAGGTCCTAGCTCCTCTTTGTTTAATTCACGCGTGTGTTTGATTTGCTTCATTCGTTACGTTTCCTATGAAAAACAATATTCTGAATCAAGTATCAAATTGATATCAAGATTCCCCAGATCAACGTCTGAGATGTCGCCTCCTATCTGTTCAAACAATGAATAGAGTGGATTGACCTCATGGAGTTCTACGAATGTTTCACGTATTAGTTTGTACAGTTCAGGCATATCAGCTAACAAACATCCAAAAGAATCATGAACAGTTGTTATTGGAAAAGGTGCCTCATCTACTGTAAGCATTAAGTGTGCTGCATCTAGGCTGTGAATGGCATTAGGAGAAGCTCCCTGTGCTTGTTTGCGCTTCGATGGTTGTGGATCTTCTACAAAGCAAATATGCAATTGTAAGGTGTTTGTAAAGTAACCTGTTGAATTTCTGGTTCCTTTAGGCGGTCCGTACTGAACCCATATCTTCTTCACACGACCTTCCGTGTAGTGCTGCACTACCGGGAAGTTTGTTATTGGTACAGTCCATTTTAAGAATCTCTCTTCGGCTTCTGCTAGCTTCCCTGCCTTCTCAAAGATATCAAGGAGTTGCATAGGTCGTTTAAGAGCTTCCTGGCAGTTTTTAAATACTTCTCTTCCTAAGAAAGCGCCCCAGCTATGTTCCATATATAGGAGTTGTTCAATCCCATGTTTCTTAGCATCATCAATGATCTGTTGTCCAAGTCCATAGGGTGTTCCGCCATAGGGAAGCGTCATTGTGTTTCTCTTCACAATCTTACGTTTCTCCTTAGCATCCTGGATTCTAAACCAAAATACAGGAGCTACAAGCACCATTAAAAGTCCATGTTCCTCCTTAAACTTTCGTATCTTATCCACAAGGAGCCTTTTGATTTCGCTACCACGGGGCGCACTGTTTATTCGCTTTTTGTGCACGACCAGATCATCTATGAACTTTTCACAAATTTCAACTTCAGCTTCTGTCAGGAGATTAACTTGAGCCTCTAAGCTGTCCCAAACATGATCTGCAACATATTTATAGAGGTCCCCAGGATAATCAAGTGGCACAAGATTAACGTGAGGAGCCGTAACTTCGTCGCGTGTAAGCGCACATAGATGCTGAGAGCCATTGTTACTACCATCAATAAAGCACTCAAGATGAGACTCATATTCATAGATTTCCTCCTTTAGGTGATCATGCTTAGTATGGTCATACTTAGCCCATCGGTAACAAGACCTTAGCTCAAAACACGCTGCTATAAATTGCCAGGGCTTATCAGCTTTCATCCATCCCTGATTCACTTTAGGTGATTTCGCGTAGGACAATAAAATATCCTCATTTGCGAGCGCCCATTGATACCTTTCTTCAAGAGGTATTTTATCTGTTTTCAATCCATCTTCACGACCACTCTCACCGCCCCAGTTAGAGGCGATACTCACAAGTAGCCAGAAAAATCCTTCTTTTCCTATTCGCTTCTTATCATCTCTGAGCAAGAGACCTTTCGCTACATCACTTCCTTGTTCGTGTAGATAAGCAGTGGCTGCATACTTACGACCTCTGAAGTCATAGTAATAGAGATGATAGAAGGTTGTCCCTAGGTATTTACTCGCAATCGAGTCAATAGATCGAGCCTCTCTTAATTTTGTAGCACGCGCTTCAGGGTTTTGTTGTTCCCATATATCTGCAAAGGCGACTGTTTTGTACTTTAGTGCCCATTGTTGTAAGTGATGAATCTCCGTATTTATTCGCCAACCTACTTGTTGAGCTCTGTTCAGGACGTTGAAGACGATAGGATGTGTTTGAGGTGTTAGTGATTCAAGTGTCTCTTTACATCCTGTTTTTACCATAAGCATTCCTGTAGGATGCCTTGAATGCTTCCAATCCTGATGCGGCTGTAGCGCAGGTAACTTCTCGATCTCGCGGTCACCTAGCTCCTTCCATAGTTCATTTATCGTAGCATCGTCCAAAACATCTACAATGTACGCATTATGTCCACGTCTACCAGCTCCAAGGATAACATGGATGATATTAAGTACTTCGAATGTATATAAAAGAAACGCTCCTGTTTTAGCTGCTAACGCTGAGTCTTTTCTAAGTCCTAACTTTCCTCTGACCCGATGTCCGATAGCCGATATAATTTCAACCATATAGAGAGGGTCCGATGAACCCTTCTTAGGGCGTGTGAACAGATAGACTGTCGAGATTAATTCATTAATATACTTTTCGACATCATGTTCTTTTAGATATATTAGGGGGTTTTGTGGTGCAATTTCCTTTGCTATCCTTTTTGTTGTTGTCAGAATTATCTTTTGTTTTATCATAGCTTTCAATTTTCTCAATAACCTTTGGGATTAACGATATCAAATATAGACCCACTATAAATTTTATCATGAAGTTACCTTCTGATAGAGGTAGATCGCGATTGCACCGACAAGCATTGTCTCAGGGCGCAGCTTTGAAAATAAGGCTAATACACTAAATATTAAAACATAGTGAACGATTTTGAGCTTTGTTGAAGCCATTGTTCCTCCGGAAGAAAAAATAAAGCTACACGCCCCCATACAACACCCGAAGGTGTCATATGGGGTAGCAGCTATAATCTTATTACATCCGCAGGTCTCGCATAGTTGGTTTGTTGTACGATATAATCATATATTCTTTTTTCCACAAAGAATGGGATAAGAGACCCTTTTGTTGTTTTCGTTTGTTCCGTCTTTTGATTCCCCTGTTTTGACGCAGGTTTCTCTTTTGATTTCGCCTTTGTATCAATCACACCAAAGACTTGAAGGTTGAATACAAATCCACCCCACCGGCGTCTCATTGGTTTCTTTTCATGATTCCAAATCGACGTCACTTCTACAGGTTCAAGCCCTGCTAAATCGAGCCGCTGAACACCTTCTGCATAGTGTTCGAAGCTCAAGTTGATATTTCCCAGAGATGTTGGATATTTATCACTTATACAGAAGTACCCTGGGATTGCTACAATTGTTGATGACATACCTTTCCTCCTTCGAAAAAAGATTTGTTGATTACCTGTTTGCGAAAGCTCTCTTAATAGCATACATCACCAGCCCGAAGACCATGGCAATAAGTACAAGCTTAATAAAGAAAGAAACAATCACATAAGGGACTACAAAGACTGATGTGATAAGACTTATACCGCTCACTATCAATGCGATCGTTGCTAGACTAAACATTAGACAGCCGCCTGGCATTTGCCGTTGATGATACCATGCTCACGATCATATTTACAGCGGCTGACCCACTCATATACACTAGCAGCTATATATTGACCAGCAGTCATTATAGCTGCGAAGAAAGCAGCATACATAAAAGCTTGTGCAATTAAGATCGGATAGAGGATCAAAAGCTGAATTTCATACACAAGAAAGATTCCGCATAAAAGCATCAGCATATTTACGAGCATTGTCTTTAAATACCAAAGGATGGCTTCTGGGATTTTCTTTAATACTTCTTGATTTTTCATAGTGTTACCTCGTTTGTTGTGATAGGATTATTCCTATTCATATAAGATACCTGTTTTTGCGCAGTTCATACGGGGTTTTTACACCCCGTACAGTAGAGCAATTACTAGGCTTTAGCTTTTGGCTTCTTGCCGTGGATGTCAGTTTCCATACTGTCATTAAGTCGGTCCAGCAGACCATCGATTATACCTTCCAAATCACCTACCCGTGTGCGGTCAGTAATACGGGCTTTTATCTGGTCGTTCGTAGGACTACGTACAAGAACGTAATACTCTTCATCTTCCCGTGAGACAACCCGTTTTGTAGCTCTCGCAAGGATATCCGAAGCCGTCAGCTTACGTTTTGCCAACGCCTCCAAACCGTACTTACTAAAACCTGAAAGACTTTTTTCGATCATTTCTGCAAATTGCTTGTTCATAATATTACCTCAGTTGTTGTGATAGGATTATTCCTATTCATATAAGATACCCATTTTTGCGCAGTTTTAAACCCCCTATATTCCTAAGAACATAAGGGGTCATCGGTACTATCGGGTTGAACGTTGATAATGAGGTCCGTCTTTGAAAGACTTCCAGAACATCCCTGCTGAATTTCGAGTGTCAAGGCTCTCCCAGTATCGTCCGAGTTCCTCGGGATACACAAGCTTACCTTTCTTCGTGAAATAAAGATCTATCGCACACTTGTTGAGATGCTCACTCCGCATCGTCTTAGAGCGTCCCATCTTAATATAGAGCTCTTGCATCTCTATTGGGCGTTGTAATTCGCCGCCACGTATCTCATATCCCAGGGATAATGCGTGGATACCCAGTTTGAGGAGGTCTCTGAAAAATGCTTCCTGGTGTTGACCAAGCCTCATTTCAATACCTTCTTCAGCATCTCATCTTTCAGTTTATCCTTATTCTGTGATGATTTGCTAGAACCATAGAAGTATGAGATGATCTGGGCGACAATTGTACCCAAGAGAAAGCCCAATATTGTGTCAGCAAAGCGAGTATTTGCCTCTGGGATTGCCATAAAAGTTATAGCTGCAATGTATATAGCAGCGCCTAGTGACCAAAAAGATGCAAAGTAATAAACGAAACGCTTAGCGAATACGTCGTCTTGTTCTAACGCCGTCATCTGCATTTGACGTGCGCTCTGAGTGTCTTTTAGATACATCTCGTCGATTTCTTTTGCGAGACGATTATCTTCAATTTGTAGCTTACGCAATTCCACTTCATTATCCATCTCAAACTTTCGTAGAGCAACCAACTGCTCTTCTGAGAGTGGTTCTTTAGGATCGAGAGTGATACCCGCTTTCTCTTCGACCCATTCCTTACCTTTTGCAAGAAATGCATTTGCGACAAGCGAGAGTCCTCCTTTTAGAAGACCTGCTACAATTGGAACCATGATATACCTCTTTATTTATATTTTAGTTAGCCCTAGGGACTATTGAGTGACCTCTTTAGAGAAGGTCTTGAGGGGATATCCTTATTCTATTCTTTAATCCTTTATTGTTATAGATTTACAACAGTGGTGATAGGGAGTTATAAATACTACATTACGGGGGAGCCTACAGGGATAATTTAACGGGGTCTGAGGTGACGACCGCCCTAACCCCTTGATTCTAAAGGATTTTTTGAGGACGGCTTCCAGACTGGCCGTCTCTGCTGTCGTTTTTTCAGGCACACTCCCATAAGGGTGACCCTGAGATCGTGGTGCTAGTCTGGCGTTCTGGAGACCGATTTTGACACCGGCAGACTCAGGTTTTGTTCTATGGAGTTGCCCTCGATGCATACCATCTCAGCATCCTTGAATGTGCTATACTCTCCATATGTTGCAACGGTTAAAGCCTCGACGGGGTTTTTAAAGTTGTCTGTCTCGGTGACACCGTGAGCGGTAATCCATTTCGTTTCTTGTAGAACATAACCGACTCGTTTAATACCTGCTTTTGCAATGACTTTATTGTAGCCACTTAAGTGTATTGTCTCGTCGAATTCTGTCCACATTAAAAGTTCGCCTTCGATCATAATACTTACATGATCATATTTGTGAATACGCCCTATTACAAAAGAACCTGCAGGGATTATAAGTTCCCGAACATATACATCTTTGCCCCAGAGTTCTTCAACTGGTGCTTCTTGTTGAGGGAGAGTGCATAGGTATCTCTCAAGAGACTCTATACGCTCCTTTACGGGAACATCCATGTTCATGAAGCCACTGACGATCCGTGCCAGTGACTTTTTACGTGATATTTCTGAAAGTTTCATTAGAAGTTAGCTTGTAGCCTGAAGGTTGCAGTGTTGTAGCCATAGTCTCTCTCCCTCGTCCATATCCCTGAATCGTGCTTAAGGATGAAACGGAGGCTGTTGATAGGACTGATCTGGTGTAAATTGAAGCTCACACCCCACTCTGCTATCTCTTTTCCAAATGCTACATCGTGTGGACTGTCATGAAGTCCAGCCCCAATCCATATATACCCATTAGTATCATGAGAATTACAGGCAAACGCGGGGGTTGTTAGTAGAGCTATTATTATAATTAAATATTTCATCGAGTATCTCCTGATTATTATAATAGGATTATTCCTATTCATATAAGATACCACATATGGCGCAATTGTTAACGAGGGTACCCAGCAAAAGCTCCTCCAGTAAGTGCAACCCACCATTTAATTTGGGTAATGAAGAAATTTCGATTCAGAAGTCCTGTAAGTGTTCCTGCATTGTAAGTCCGAAGACCGGCCATGTATGTCTCGCTGCTATTTTCAGTAGTAGGTCTATCTCCGCTACCCATTGGGAGAGAATCTTGATAGATACCATTTATGTAGAAGTCGCAGACGTTGATCGAGGGCTTGTAGTCTATGAAAAATTGAATGCGATCACTGCGCGATGGATCCATGATATCAAAAGGCATAGCTGCTGTGTAAGTAGGAACACCCCATCTATAGCACACACCTCGCACCGCTATCGGTGAGGTATCATCATAGATTATGGAAAACCACACTCCGTTTCTATATACGACATTCGTCCGCATATATCCCATGCCAATCTCCATTCGAAGATTAGGTTCTGTAGGAGTAGGCGCGAGGCTTATATCAAAGTAGACTTTTCTGTCACTACCCCATTGTGCAGTATTATTTAGAAAAAGCCTCGTGTTGTAGACCCAGAACTCTGCGGTGTCAGTATTTGGTATAGTGACTCTCCAACCATAGTCAAACTGGGTCAGAGTCGGTCCACCTAAGAAAGTACCCCAACCAACAGTGTCAGTGCAATCGTGTGAGCGATAGAAGTTGGAAACAGCTGATATGGAATCTGCGCCATCTATATGCACGCCAGCGCCGAGTGTCAATGCATTATTTTCATAACTGATAGAACTACCCTCGCCATTTCCGATATATATCCGAGGAGATCCTACATTATACTCAAGCTGTACCCCCTTATTTCCAAAGGTTTCATCATTGAGAGATATCGCTCCGGCTGCTCCATTTATGGAGAGTCCAGCACCTCTTGCCTGCACACCTAGAGCAGGAGACCAAGCTAAGTAGTTGCTAGCAGCTGGGTCCCCTACTCTAAACTCAGACTGTGCACTTGTTCCACCGCTCATCCAAAGACCTGCGCCTGCAACTAGAGAAGTAGCATCTTCCGACTTAATGACACCCGAATTTTGCATCGTGAGTGATGAAGTTACATTCAGGGTACCCATCGAAGCAGATATTGCACTAAGATCACCTACTTTAAAAGCAGCAACATAAGGGGGAGACCATGTCACATTAGTGGTATTCTCATCGTACATTCCATCGGATTGGTAAACAACTTCACCAGCGCCTGCTGTAGGTAACGTATCGCTCCAAGTAACACCGGTGAAATCCCAGGCCTCAGAATCTGGTAGGGAGCCTGTACCGGAACTCAGAACTAATGACTCATCTGAATTTATTTGAACGGTGGACACGTAGGCGCGGCGAGCATTAATACCTTCACCACCAGCATAGTTGATTGCAAGACGTTTAGCAGCAGACCAATCAACAGACGTTGTGACAGCCTCTTTTATGTCAACAAGTGTAATACGAGCTTCATATAGTGTATAGCCTGAAACAGTGGCAGGTATCGTATCTGACCAGCCTGTTGGAATTACAGAAAGGATATCCGTTTCCCAGGTATAGGTACTGGAACCTACAATAGTAGGAATAGCTGTATCCCATCGGTAAATAGATACTACCTGTGTCTTACCATCGGGTAAGTTTGTAATGTCACCTGCGTATATATTTGGATTTCCTGTATCCCACGCGAGAGTGGTAGAGACTGTGCCATTCGGGGCTGATGTAGAAATCTCAGCAACCCATAATCTAATACCGACGCCTCCTGGACTGGCTGTGACACCCAACGTCCATGAGCCCATGTTCGTCGCATTTCCCTGTGTACCATTCAGCCAGTTATAAGTAGTCTGGGCATTTGGAAGGAAAGTAGGCGCTACTGTTGACCACTGATAGACTCTCTGCTTCGTTACCTGCGTACCAGGACTATGCGCTAAGACAGGCGCTAAATAAGCAGGCGTATTAGTATTTATTCCATAGCTACCCATCCTTGAGAAAGATGCTTCAGTGATCCACGAAGAACCTTCAGTACCAGGGTCTTCTGTCGCCCACTCAATGCTACTTGCATACTGATATATAAAATAGGGGATAGCAGCACCACATACAATCAGTGTTTCATTTGCAAATGTAAAATCAACAACATATACATTTGTATCCGAGAAATCAGTAGCGGCACCTGTGAGAGAACATGTAGTGACATCTCCCGAAGCTGATATTGAAAGCTCTAAAATAGTCTTGGTCGTATTGTCACCGACATATAACTTAGTGTCGTCACTAGAAATCGCAAGACCTTGTGTAGTATTTGTAACAGCACTTATATAAGTAGCTGCGTAAACGCCTGTTGAAAGATCCCAAGGAGTACTCAGATTGTATTGATGTATTCGGAAAGGTGACAATGTATGGAGGGCAAATACACGTGTTCCTGTACTATTTATTACATAGTTAATAAAGCCATTCGCTCCGAATTGGGTAAGCACACTAAGAGAGCCTGCATCTTCTGTAAGAGTTGAGATATCAAAGTTAGTACCAAAACTAAAGGAGTGTATTTTCTTAGTACTGGCATTGTTTCCAAATATTTTACTACCATCAGGAGATAAGGCTAATGATGTGTATTGAGACGTTCCTAGTGTCGTTGCGAATCTAATAGTTCTCGATGTATAAGTTGCAGACGAAACATCAAAAGGTTCCGACAGATCATACTCAAAAATGCTACCATCATTATTTGACACATACATGTGTAATCCATCTACACTTATTATTGCTGATGCAAGATCGGTAGGTGAACCATTGATCTGAGTCGCCACTGAAAAACTCTTACCTGTGTAACTACCTGATGCAAGTGCAGAGGAGGGAGGTGTGACAGGGCCTTCTGGAAATAAATAGGAGCCGCCTGAAGGAGCTGAAGGATTTGGTTCAGCAGCAGGAACTCGTGCATAGAACTTAATGGTCTTCTGAGTGGTCTTTGGATCGAAGAGTTCCAAGGCTGTCCAGGCTAGACTTATATCGATTGTAGCAGGGTGGTTTACAGAAGCTACAGCCGTAGATACATATAGATCGCCCGGCTGTAAAGGATCAGTTGCGTTTTCACGTGCAACACCCTCGGATACATAATACCCTACTGGTGGTGTTGTCACATGATTTGTGAAATCAAAGGATCCACCTTCTACAGAAGTTCCTGTAAGATCTGTTGTGGAGTATTTATAAAGTGTCAGTGCAAACTGATTACCGCCTAGTAAGCTATCAGCAATATCCACGGTAAGTAAAGGCCATCGAGAACCGGTTGTGAGATTGTACACCGGAGGAACCTTACCGCTAAGAGCCTCAGCGACAACAGTCAATGTATAACGACCTGGCGTAAAGGGAGGCATTGTGAGACTGTTCGAAGTAGAAGAACCTAGAAATTCCCAAACCGTATTAAAGTCTTGGATATCAGCCGGACCACCTGCAATATACGCATTATATTTAAGAGCTGTTTTATATGTAGAAGGATCCCATGTAAGGTTTCCGCCTGTCAACGTAGCCTTTCCAGGAGCAGGAGGAGTGTATGCAAGACCCGTCACCTGTGGTAGATCACCTGAATAGATAGAACGCTTAGAGACAACTTCCATATCTTTAGCATTCCAGGCAAGAATGCGAGCATCGAACTTTGTCAATTGAATATCGATATTTCCTTGTGCAGAGACTTTTAGAGAATCGATAAGGTATATCTCTGAAGGAACCTTAAGCTCTGTACTGTTGAGATGGATTACATCTCCTGGTTCTAAGTACATGAATTCATTCGTAACAGTCATCCCTAGAACATGCGCATGTCTGGATTTACGGACAATCATCTCAGCATAAGCTGTCGCGTGGTACTCAGTAGTTATCCCATGTGGACTCTTAGAAGTCTCTAATTCAATACCGTTGTCTTCTGCGAGATACGTGTCGTAGACTGTAGTAAGACCAGGTCCATAGCGATTAGGCCAACTTACGGTATCCTTTTCAAAGTCCTTAGATTCATTCACAAAGGTAATTGTACAGTAGTTGAGACGACTTGAAAGATCAGGCCAAGACATTGTTATCTCATTCTCAAGAATTATATCATCATCTGTGAGATAGGCTGATACAAGTTGAGGGTCAGGCCCTGTCTCCCACTCTACTCCAGCTCCGGGAACTTCGATTGTTGATACAGTAGAGCGGTATAAGTCAATAACACCACCAGTCTCATACTGAACTATGGAACCGGCAGGCCAAGTCCCAGCGCTCCAAACCTCTGGATATTTCAAGCTGATTTTATAGGTACCATCAGACCACATGAAGTGAGCTTCAGGAATGCTTCCTAGAATCTTGTTGACATTGCTTCGAAAGTCGTCAGCTGTATCAAGTACTAAATTACATTCATATAGCTTAATATTACGAGTGCCTGTAGTCTTTACTTTCTCATTCCATAATGCACCATTGATATCGATATCTTCGAGAGATCCTGCATCGACTTGCTTCTCACACAACTGAGCTGCTGCATGAAAAGAAGCCAGGTCAATTTTTGAAATATCTAAGTTGCGACCGTACTCAGCTGTTAGATAGTCAAGTAGCACATATACAGGGTTATTTGAACTATATTTTGTAGAGCTCTTTGTGTAAACTCCTAATGATTCATCAATGCGACTTAACTCGAAACCATCAACGTAGAAGACAACCTCGGGGATTCCTCTGTACTGTGGTTCGTCTCGATTTAGTTTAAATACCATCGAAGCATACGCTGTCTCAGGAAACAACGAGGCAGCTTGTCCCGTAATGTTTGCATTCAGCATAGGATCACCTATACCACCATCACGATACACATGGATACGCCCTGAAGCTCCGAAATCAGGATGTCTAAAGTCACGACCGTCTATATCAATAGAATGGACGGCTGAGATACCTTTATGACAGATTACCTGATTTATAAAGAGAAATTCATTCTTACTACCATTCTTGTTTGCAGAAAGAGATGCGGTTCTAGTACCTGATAGATACTCAGGATTTGTAGCGGAATGAAATTTTAGTGTTAAGAGACCTGTCGTGTTATTATACGAGTCCACTCTGTAATTAAATACAGTCGCAATAGGCTCTTCAGCATTGCCTTCTTCAACAGACCAATCACCGTAGGTATCGAAAGGTGTATGCCCTATCTTGACCGCGACGTATGCACTACCGAAGATAGCTGCTTTACCAACCTCAGTGGTCACTGTAAAAGGACCGGTTGGAGATGATCTGCTGATTTCACTTGAGACAGTTAGCTGTGTGATTGTCTCGTTGTCGCTATCCCAAGTACCATCGACAGCACCGTTGAAGCTAGTTGTGTTTGAAATAACCTTAATGGTACCTAGAACAGGGACACTATCTACAGAGCTTGCCAGTCTAGTATCACCTTCCGTGACAAATACTTCGCCACCTAAAGCAGGGGCGGCATAGACATAATTACTCTTTAATCTATGCAAGACTCTCGTTCCACCTATCTTTGCACGACCGTATACAAGTTTGACGCTATCAATTTCCCCCTCAGTTACAACCTCAAAACCTTTTGCTTCATCAGCTGCTGCCTCCATAGCGTCCAAGGCTTTTTGTTGTTTGTACTGTTGGTACTTTATAGAAGCGCCTAACATTACGGCGGTGAGAATTGTGGCACCTCCGATATAAGCGCTTAACCCAACTACTGCTGCTATTACACTCATTAGAAAGAACTCCCCATATCACCTGTTTCACCACCACCACCACCTGCAGTGGAACCGCCTCGGTCGCTGCCGCCTCCTCCACTTCCGTGGCCTGGACTACCACTACTATGGCCACCTGTGTTAGGACTATAATAACTACTACGACCATCTCCACGGCCATCACGGCCATCACGTACCTTGACAAGCTTCTTAAGAGTGCCACCGTTCATGGATGCTTGTCTTGCCTTCTTTACAGAATTGTTTGGAGTCATCCCCCAAGCAAGACTAATAGAGTCAGAACCTTCATATATCTCATCATAAGAGGTGTCACCGTTGAATTTCTTTGACATATAGCTTTTCGAGATCATCATTGAGCGTGACATATCGAGAGCAGCCATCGGAGATGCACCTTCAATGACAAGCATAACTTCTTCTTCAAGAGTAATTGCGTAGTTCGCACCATTAAGATCACCGCTATATATTATGAAAAACTCATCATAGGGAAAGCCTGGAGGTGTTCCATACTCGATTTGACCTGTATTATTGACAAAACCTCCCTTTACTGTGATAGGGATTCCAGAAAGTTGACCCTGAGCACCGGCGTCAAAATAAGGACGCATTGCAAAGTTGGAGTCGCTTAGCGTTATTTTGAAGGTAGATTTATCGACAGAGTTAGAAAGCCGAGGTGCATCCATTGAAACAATATTATGGTTTGCTGAATATACATTAGTTTCATGAGTAAAGTCGTAGGGAAGTGTTACGTACCTGAAATACTGAGAGGCTAGATTTGGACCAATCTCAACAAGAAGAAATGACTCAGTAGCTTCTCGTTGTAAGAGATCACGCATTGCATCTGATATAGTTTTCATAGATCTTCCACCAGGATTATGTTACCAAGGTCTTCAAGAATACCATCTCCATAAGTCATTCCTGAAGCTGCATCCATATCTAGTATACACTTTGCTGTAGCATTCTTACCTAGATAGACTGTCTCCGCATTTGCCACTGGAGCTACAAGCCCTGGGATTGTTGCAAAGGTAACCACATGCGTGTCTTTATTAACAGCTAAATTATGGATCAGATACAGCTTATCATGCCCTGCGAACCGAATAAAATCAGATTCAAAGATCTTTGAGGAAATATCCAAGGTCACCGCAAAAGTAGAAGCCGCAGCAGAGTAGGCAGCGTTTGTCTTCGCAGTTCCCTCAGAAAAGGCATACTCTGATGAATCTGTAGGAGAGACTTCTGAAGGAACTACTTCTGAGCTTTTTCGAAGGAGGCCTACTGTGTGACTCTCTTTTTTCAAGGGCAAAGGAGGTCTGATGTAAACAGAATTAGAAATCCCCTGGATGAGTCGCTGTGTGAAGAGATGGTGACCTGTGCTATTTATAATGTGAGCACCTGTCTGGAACTCCCATCTCTGAGCTGTTCCCTCTGCGCGCCGTACCTTTAGGCTTAGCGTGTCAGATGAAGACCTTATACGATGTGATCTAATTGACACAGGCGCTGTAAAAACAGCATTCAAAAGACTGTCGTCTCCTGTGTCACTCGTGTTATCAGTTACATTTAAAATACCAAACATAATAATCCTCTATTATCCGAATTCATTGTTATATGCGCCAACACCCTGCGCGATTTGGGGAATCATTTGTACAATCTCACTACGGGTCTGTCTTGAGATATCCCCTGTTACATTAAGATTAAAGACTTGTGATGTCTTCGATTTACTATTAATATTGACTGACGACTTTCTAGCATTATCAGTCATCGTTGGATTTGGTCCTACAAGACCTCCTGTAGCATAACTGCTAACAGATCCACTGTTAATTGCCTCTAACAAGTCAAGATTGCGACGTGTTGCTGCAGCGTTAATGATATATTCACCATTTGACACTCTTGCCAGCATTGAATCAGAAGTGCCAGTACCAGGGCCTACCAATCGACCACCTGTAGCAGCGGTGAGAATACTACCACCACCTGAGAAGCCAAAGAAGCTTGTCACTGTTGACCATACTTGACTCCAATCGATCTCAGACAGATAGTCATAGATACTGGATGCCCCATCCGCCAATGTTGTCTTCATACTTGAAAATACAGCACCCATTCCATCAGCAAATGTATCTGTAAGACCTTCACCTTCTGCACTTCCAGCTGAGAACAGTTCAGCACCTGCTGACATGATTGAATCTTTTATAGGGGCGAACATGGAGTCAGAAAAGCCGCCAGAGAATGTCTCTATTACATTAGAGGTAAACATGTCAAGAATAGAGTCACGGAATGTTACCCACGTTGAGGCTTCTTCCGATTTTGTTCCTTTAAGTCCATCTGTAAAGGCTGACTGAAATCCACTCTTTATATTTCCGAAATACGTTCCACCTGCCTTATAAGCTTCTTCTTTGACATCGTAGGTAGCTGCTTCAAGAGCGTCACTAAGTTCACGACTCTTTTGATTTACCAACTGTTGCGCAGCAATTCTAGTAGCTGCGTTACCACCTGCACTCAGTTGAGCTTTTGCATCACGTAGTTCGGTGGCTAATTGTTGAATTTGCTTATCAGCAGTCTCGGTGACAAGATTGTAAGCTGATTCCTTGAAATCCACTCCTGAATCTAGCAGTAGGCTCTTTGCAGTAAGACCAAAATTCGAAGCCTCTTGTGACACCGCAAACGCCTTGACAAAGGCATCTCGTATTTGTTTCTCTTGCTCTGCTGACAACTCATCAACACCGAAGTCAGCATCACTGAACTTTTGTTTAAAGTCTAGCGAGGATGTTAATAGATTTCGAAGATCTGTAAGAGGTAATTGATTTAGAGAGTCTGTAAAGCCTTGCATTTGAGGAAAGACTTCTGTAATCTTTCCAATTGTTTCAGACCTTGTGAGACTATTGACAGTATCTCTCTCATCAGCGATACTTAAATTCGCATGCTTAAGTCTATTTTCAAGAGAGTCAACAGTCAGAAGTGCATCTCGTAGTTGCTTTGCAATAGTTTCAAAACTGTCAGCATTGCGAGGGTCTTGGAGTTTAGCTCGTAGGTCCTCAATAGTTGTATCTAATGCAAGAAACTCCCGGAATGTACCTTCTGGAAGAAGCGCTACAAGCTTCTCATCTGAGATACCTGCGCGACCTAGACCATCTAAAATACGCTGAGGTGTTGTATACAGGTTTTCAAGATTTAACTTCGAAGCTTCTGCCATTAAGTTTAGACGATCTTCCATTTTCTGTTTGAGTTCTTCAGAAGTAAAATTCTCACCCATTTCAGCCAGTTCATAATTGAGTTCATGGAGACCTGTAGAGAGTTCACGCATCCTAGACAATGTACTAGAGTCTAGAGTCACAAAGTCACCCACACTAAGATCACCACCCAATGTGCTAAAATCGCTCAAGAGTGTATCTAATGTCTGAGGAGCCTTAGTCAGTAGCTCCATATATTTCTTCAGAGCTAGAGAGGCGTCTCGATATTTTTCACCATCACCTAATAGTTTTGAAAGATCGATATCGTGTTGCAGAGCAAGGACGTCTGACAAAGCGTCTACAATGCCTGGAATACCTTTGTGCTTGAGTAACGAATCAAAGTCAAGACCCAAACCTTCGGCAAGCTCTTTGGCACCACCTATATTTGAAGGGTCTAACATTATTTCATGTATAGACTTCTTCAGATTGAGCATCTTCAGCTCAGTGTCTCGTCTGAACTTAGCAGTACTCACGGCATCCGGTCTGAACTCAAGATCTAGAAATCCACTGTTATCCTTATACTCACGCGATAGCTCGGTAATAGCCTTTGAAAGTGTTTCAGGAAGACGTCTAACAGTTTCCTCTGAGAAAAGACTATCGCCTAGACCCTCAAGACTTTGTAAAGCAATGGTCTGCATTGACTTACCTGCATTCTCAGCTCGCTCTTTGATTTCCCCTAGCTCTTTCTTTACACTAGAAAGTGTGATAAGGTATTCTCTCATCTCTTCAACACTTGCAAGATTCTTTAGATTCTCTGTCACATCTCGAGCGGTCTGCCCTAATATACGTACACGGTCTAGAGCATCAGAGTCCTCGGCAAATAGTTCAGAGGTCTTTATATTAATCCCAATAAGTGAGAGATTATTGCTGATCTGCTTGATATCTTTATTGAAGGCTTCTACTTCATTGCGGCGATCTGAGAGACGCTTTAACTTCGCGAATTCTGAGTTTAAAACAGCAGCGCTTTCGGCCATCTGTTTATAACTATCTGCCTCGACATTGAATGCCTGTCGGTTCCCAAACAGTCCTATGCGTTCTTCTGAAGCAATCTTCAAATTACGTATATATGCTGCTGTGAGATCGACTAACTTCTGTTCTTCTTCAGATGTGATGTTTGCATCTTTACCTGGTTCACCGAAATCTTTCTGAGCCTTGATAATGCTATTCAGAATTGGATCATCATCAACGAATCGAGCGTTGAACTTGGTGAGCTTTGAGTCTGCAAGAATTGCTCGTTCACGCTTCTCTATATCATCAGGTAATCCCTTCAGAGAAATAGCGACATCTTTTAAGCCATAGAGAACATCTAAGGCTCCCTGGCGATAATTTAAGAGGATGGAATCGAAGAGGGTTGCTTCCTTTGTAAACTTAAAAGAGTCTAAGGCAGCACCTATTTCATCATAGCTAGGAAGGCTCTGGCTTGTTAGTTTGTCGACATAGTTCTTTGTACCCTTTAGGAGTATCTCAAGAGATTTCTTTGTATCTTCAACAATCTTACCATCCTTTGTAAATGAAGCTTCCTCTTGTGCTTCTAGAATTGCATCATTCACCTCATTAAGCTTTGCTTCCAGTCGTTCAGTCTGACGGTCACTTATCTTATCAAAGTCGATACCTTCTAAAGAATGAGCGACATCTATCTGATTGAGGTTTGCAAATCCAAGAGCTTCATTTGAAATCCCTGACTTTGAATCTATTCTAGAAGCCTCTGTACTGAGCCCTATTAATTCTTTGACCCATTGAATTGCCTTTCCAATATCATTCCAGAACTCTCCTTTCTTTCCGAATAGGAGCAGACCCAAAATACCTACAATAGAAACAACAGCTGCGATTTTAGAGAAGATAAGACCTATCAGTGCTTTACCTATAAATGCAAAAGCTCCTGTGATAATCGGCCATATTAACCGCCATGAAAAGATCTTCTTGAAAGTGCCTCCAAAGGCTCGTATCAGGCCTTCAGCGATGAGGACACCTATGGTACCCCCAATCATACTTCCTTCTTCTCCTCCAAAAGCTTCACCTATAGCAGAACCTGCTTCAAAAGCAACAAAAGATGTTGCAATAACACGGCCCAAGGACAGCATCGCCGACTTGATTTTAGCGATTGTTTTAAGACTTGAAAAGCCGAAGTTGTAAGCAATTTTAGGGTTAAAAGCACTCAACATAGAGGTCAGTACATCACGTCTAAATTTATACGCGAGGAAGACACCTAGTGTGGTAAACACACCTAGAGCTGTAATACCTGCAGCTGCCAGAGGATTGTTGTCGCGGATATCTTCCCAATCTTGCTTCAAGGAGGAAGCTGCCTGACCAATACGGTTATTGCCTGCTAAGTTTGTAATTTCTTTATCAGCAGCACTTGCTGAAGAGCTGAAAAGTGTCAAGAGTGCAATGATGGCCAGGACAAGACCTGTTCTACCGGCAGCTCCGAAGATCACTCTCCCAAAGATTCCGTTACGACCACCGACACTTGTTGCTGTGGAAGCTGCTCTCACACTGGCGGTCTGCACTTGGGAAAACAAACCAGAGACTTGTGCTCCTAATCCTTTAAAGAAAGAACCCATACTAGCTAATAGAGGCGATAAGAAGGCACCAATCCCACTCAAGAGTGCTTTCCCTGAATCCATTGCTGCGATAAGGTATAATTTCATTTTTGCGATAGTCGCAGCAGGATCAGGACCTAACAGCAGTATCTGTAAATAGTCGTATGTTTTACTAGCGAGAGGTGCTACAAAACTTACAATTCGGGAACCTACTGATTGAATCGCTGATGTCACAAAGGCAAGAGTAGAGGCAACAAACCCTTCCTGGCCTGTAACCATCGCATTCGCAAGGATTTGACCAAACCCCATATTGATCGCCCCTCTACGAAGTGCGTCACCTATAGGTGATAAGATTTTATCAATCGCAAAGTTTTTCGCATACTGGATTGCTCCATTACCTCCTAACATGAGAGCCACGATACCGCCCTGTGCTGCTAAGTGGAACAAAGGGGAGTCTTCAAATAATGTATCAAAGGCTCCTAATATATCCAAGACACCTAAGACCATTGCGATACCAGCTGTTGGTCCTAGTCTACCGAAGACCAACTGGGAAAGAACTCCCCCTTTACCCGAGACAACGGTATATAGTTTACCCATGATCCCTTTCATCTTTGCCATAGGTGTTGTAAAGAGGCCAAAGAATCCAAGAACGTTTGCAATATATTTTCCTAGAAACAATGTCCCTATGACACCAGCTACTCCTGAAGTCCCTGTTGCATCTAAGATACCAAAGATACCCTTAATAGCGGTTCCTAAAATTGGAATTTGTGTAAGGACTGCTTCAAAGACACCACGGATGAAGTTAATGGCAGCGCCTAACAAGAGGTCAAATGTAGCAGGGAGGTCTCTAAGAATGCCTCCAATGAAGTTACCCACAGCGTTACCTGCAGACCTGGCCAGCGACGTTACAAAGTTAACATCTAGTACACCCTTGCCTAACGCGCTAGCGATCAAGGTACCGGCCTTTATAAGGGCAAGAAAGATACCGCTCAGTAATGCTTTCTTTATCTCACCTGCTGGAAATAAAAGTGAGACAGCGATACCGGCGACGGCGAGAACGGCACCTGTTATCATCGTAGGAAACCTTTCTGCAACATCAGCGTACATTTCAAGTATTCTATCTTTCATTCGTGTAAGAAGACTTTTATCCTCGATGAATGGAATACTGACGGAACTTTTAAATTCGAATGTTGGAAGTGAAGCTCTTTTATTGAGGGACTTAAAAAGACTGACAATGTTATTGTAGAACTTGAAAAAGCCTCCTTTTACAGAGTCCCAGAGACTGTTTGAAGTATTGACAATATTCTCAATCAGATCAGTCCAATACGAGTTACCTATAACTTTGTCATAGATTTCAGCGAAGACGTCAATAACCTTTTTACCAAAATCAATGATATCATGTACAGCATCCCCTCGGAGGTACTCTGTCAGTCGTGAGATTTCATAGATAAGAGCATGAAATGAGAAAACAGCACCCATTACGAAGAGTTTACCTAGAGCAGCTACAACCCAGAGAAGAGCCTTAAGAAGACGTCCTACTGCAATAACAACACCTGCGAATAACACAGTTAGCTCAAGACCAAAATCTCTTACACGACGTATCATTTTAGCGATAGACTTAGGAGCAACTTCTGCAAGGCTGTTAAAAGTTTTAGCCCATAGATATCCTATCATTCCTAATGAGGCAACAATCGATGTTGTCACAATATCAATAACACTCCTAATAATCCATGCAGCTACTGGGATTATTGAAAAGATAGCTGTATGAATTGCTATGCCTACTTTTGACCAGAGGTTTTTATCAGCAAGTTTCTTAAACTGCGTCATTACAAACTCTCCGAAAGATGCTAGGGCCTTTCGCGTCTTACCTAGAAATGAGCGAGCTTTCTCATAAATTCCTTTCATCGTATCTGTCCATGTGGAGCCCCCGACAACGCTCATATAGACTTTCTCAAAGAGCCTCATCACAGAGTCAGCGAAAGTCTTGATGTAACCTATCGCCTTCGCTAGACGAGAACTGCTTGTAATACGTCCAAACAGTTGCTGCATAATATCGCCCATAGCTCTAAAGACACTGATGATGTCTGGAAACAGACCTTCCGATATTAAGCGCCCTACTCTATAGAATTCGAGAGATGTACCTGTGATGGCACGTGCAATTTCAATAACAGTCTTCAGAAAAGGCTTTAAATGTCCTACTCGAAACATGACAAGAGATTCGGGTATGATGCCTACAAACCTCAACATTGCTTCTGTTCCGAACCTGATGTTGATGGCAAGAGACTTAAAAACTGATGCAGCTGAACGTATGTTACTCTCAATAGCGTCAGCAAGTGATTGTAAGGCACGTAGATACAGATTTAAATTCTCGGCGCTAAAGAAATGTTTCAGAGACAGTACATCAAAACCTCCTGCAGCCCAATATTTAGGATGGAGTCTTTTCAGGGTTCTTATCGCTATTTCAACATCACTCTCAATCTTTATTATATCGATGAATTTGAAACGTTTCCAAGCACTTATATAGCCCCCTGTAAACTTATCGAGGTCTCGAATGACATCTCTATACATCGCTTCAAATGTAAGTGTCAGAAACGCCTTCGGGAGGGCCTTCTTAAATTGCTTTGCGATAGCAATACCTATATTAGCGAAAGGGCCTACAAACTGTTTGATTTCTCGCTTGAAGATAGTCAAGTTATACGCAATTCTATTCCCGAGATCATACGCGCCCTTAGATGCCTCTCTGATCTTTTTACTCCACCCTTGCAAGGAACTGCCCATTCGATCGGAAAGACCCATACCCCTGTCAAGCTCACTTATATAGATTTTTAAGCTGTCTGTGAGAAGGTTCTTTGACTGCTGAACAGTAGGTGCTAAGCTTTTGAATTCCTGGCCTATCTTCTCAGACTGTTGAAGTAGTGCATTAAAAACTTGTTCACTCGTCAATTTACCGGACTCGCCCAGCTTGCGCAGAGCACCCAGAGGCACCTCCAATCCGTCGGCTATCGCTATAGCAGCACGTGGCAACTGTTCCATGACAGACATGAGTTCTTGACCTCTCAGAGCACCTGCAGCGAGACCCTGTCCTAACTGGACAATGGCAGCTTTCGCGGATTCAGAAGAGGCACCTGATAGGGCAGTTGCTTGTTGAATAGCCTTTGTAACCGTCAGTATTTTAGTATTAGACGATTCAACACCTCGCAGTGAGCGTCCTAGGCTACCAAAGGTAGATACTGTGTTAGAGATCGAGGCACGAGTGTTCTCAGCAATGTTGAACAACTCGGACTGGACCTTGTTTAGTTCTCGCGTTCTACCTGTCACAACTGCTATTTGATTGGACAGATTTGTAAATTCGGTTGAGATACCACTGACTTGTGAAACTGAGAAATGAGCTGTAAGGGCTGCACCTATTCCAACGAACGCACGTGAAATGGTCTTACCAGCATTACTTGCTGAAGTCTCTATACCTCTAAGAGATTTATTTATCTGTTGTAAGTCGCGTTCAGCCTTCTCTGTTCTGGCATCTACATCAACTATAACACCTGACATACCTAAGTCTCCTGTTTAAAATAAAGCCCCACGCTGTGTGGGGCTGTGTCTTTATTTAGTTCTAACAATAATACCGCTAGGGCGTACTTTTCTGTTTTTCAAAACTGCTTTTTCCACAAAACGACTACCTTCGCGAGTACTTGTACCATTATTTAAGACTTCGACATAGTCAACATCGTTTCGTATAGAGTTCCCTAGTATATACCAGCCGTTTCGTGACTTACCAGTATCTACAGGGTTCTCTTCTTTAATGTCTTGGAGAAGAGCTTTGAGGACTTTCCTCTTCTCTCTTTCCGCTTCTCTTTTCATTTGTTGACGTATATCTCGGATTGTTTCCGATACGCCTGACACTTTAATTATCATAAGCTATTTTGTCTCCACCTTTTGCTGACATCATCTTAGAAAACATCAAGCTTCCTTTAAAAGATGCCACATTAAGTTTCCCATCTTCAACAGCAGGGGTGGCAGCTGTTCTCATTTTCCTGAGAGATTCGAATAAATTTTCAGGCTTTTCTTTTGTACCGAAAGACGCCATTATTTGGTAGGTTCGCTGATCTTCACGCCAACCAATAGGACGCTTCTCAAAGTAAGCCATCCATTTTGTAAATTCCTCGTTTGACATTTCATACACCACCTGGTGTGCTGTCATCCCGAGATTGTAAGCAAGTTCATAAAGAACGAACTCTTCAGGTGTTAGCTCTCGTTTCCCTCTTTAGAAGGATCGATACCGGAGAACTTCATGATTGCCTGTGATAATGAAATCAACTCTTCCAAAGGAAACTGGTTGAAATCCTCATCATCGAGACCTGTTGATTCAGGGGCACCCATACGGATGACATTCTTGAGTGAGTTAAAACCCTCTTTATCATCTACTGTAACTTCCTGGCCCATCGTTTGTTTGTTCTTTGCATCATCCGCAAGCGCTTGAGCTTTTGTAGCTGATTCCTGGATAGACATCACTTCTGCAACAGAAAGTTTCTGAATGGTGACATTCTCGCCCATGAATTTATGAGATGATGTAATTCGTTTTCCAAGCAATTTCTTGAAAACATTTGATTGTACCGGCACAGCGGCTACTGGTGTGTCTGACATATTAATTTCCTGCTTTTAGATTTGAATTTTGGAAGGTTAAAACTTGTCTACGGACTTCATGTAAGTCAGATAATGTTTCAAACACTTCCCGTGATTTTTCGATATCTCCATCAAAATCTTTGACCCTTTCGAAGGTCTTTCCGATACTGATGTCAATACTTTCCAGCATATGCATTGCTGTTACTCTCAACACATATGATTTGTCGAATGGCTTTTTATAATCGTCGGTCATGGCTCTGGTATGGTTAATAAAAGGGGATACCCGAAGATATCCCCTATGGCTGATTAGCTGGTGAAAGCACCATAGAAATCAGATTGAACTGTAATTGTGACAGTGGCGGTATTTGAATCAGTCAGCTGAGGATTGACTTGGATAGCTTCCATTTTACCAATCCAGAAATACTGGCTGTTCTCAACAGCACCCAATTCACCAACAGCAGATGCAAAGCCAGACTCAGGCTCGGCATTTAACAAGGCAAATCGGAATACATATTGCAGACCGTCACCGACCAGGCTACCTAGGTAATCAGCAGCATCCTGCCATTCAGTACCTACATAGTTCATCTGAATTTCCATTGAAGGAGCATCAGACTGACCCTGAATCTGCGAAGAAGTCTTCTGACCGTAAACCGGTACATTGACAACATTCGGAGGAGTACCCATTGCAGGAAATTCACGAATATTTTTGATACGCGTAAATTCACCAGCAGCTACCGTGACAGGAGAACCGTTAGCTAGCTCAGTTGCAAAACAGGCTTTAAAGTTTGCTTCTGAAGGGTTGGCGATGGCAGCAGCGACTTCAGTAGTGTCGCGGCAAATAGCGAGGTCTGAAAACATACCTGCGCCAATTGAGGAAATGTGACTCATTGTTGAACTCCAAAGTAATTAAACGAAATTGAATAGTTGGAGCGATATAAAGAAGGGTTGTCCATATCAGGACCAGCGGGGACAATACTACTGAGAAAGAACTGAGTAGTACCCAAGCCAGTCTTTAAAGACTTGTTTCTAAAAAATCGATCCAGAATATCCGCAATAGCGATAGCTCGTGATTGGCCTTCACCTGCGGGGGTAAATATGTCGATAATCAATTGACCGGATGCTGAACGCATATCTCTAGCAGCCGATAGAATCGTAACTCGGAGAAACTCGCTTCCAGGGTTTTCAGGGATAAAATTTGAGGGATAAGTCGAGACTGATTCAGCACTCCAAGCAGCATCTCCAAATACTGAGAAAATATCACTTTCGATGTCCGTATACATCTTACACCTCTCTAAATACTTCTATTGAGATCACAGCCTCATTGATTGCAATCGGAGGACCGATGGACCATTTGAGACCATCAATCATTACATAGTCATAAAAGGAAACTCCACTCTCAAGATCAGCAGCTTTCATAATCAGCCGCTTCTGCATAGTATTTCGTTTCTTTGACTTCTTTTTCGAGGCTACAATAAACGCCTCAATTGGGCTGACTACAGGAACTCCCTCTATTTTTTCCTTTGTATTAAAGTCAAAACCACTCACAGCAGTTTTTGTGAAGGTGACAGTAGAAGGAATATCACTTGATAACTGAAAGGCCATGTCTACACTCTTACGGATTAATCCAGCGTAGCTCATTAGTTAGCCCTCCACCATGTAGAAATCCCTCTATTCTCCAACAAAGGTTTTATAGTGGTGTAGACAACAGAAGGAATATCAGGAGCACTTCGTACACCTTTTAGTTTAACAGCACCATCCACTTCTATCTCGGCGACACTTCCTGTATCATCTAACAATCCATCGTTATTAAGCAAGTGGTATGCCAATTCATAGGTTCCTTTAATAATTCGTAAGGGGACCTCCGCTTCCGTTAAAGTCACAGAAGTCCCTTTACGAGGATCGAAGTACTCACCTATCCTAGGGAAAGCAAGTAGTTGAGCATCACTAGCAGCCTGTCCTGTCCAACGCAGGTTATCAAGCATCATCGTGGCAGTCACCAGAGCCTTTTCTCTCTCAGCATCGACAGTGTCGTCCCATGCAGCGGCGTCTAAACGATCAGCAAAGTAGGCTGTGGCTTCAGCTAAGTCTACATAAGCATTTGTATTCTTAATTAAAGCCATTAGTAATGCTCTCCAGGTTGATTAAGAGTGGAAGACTGGGAGGATACCCAGAGACAGAGCTGAGCTTGTCTTACGCTGCCATACACCAGTGAAGCCGTCAAGGCCATTCACGGTAGCAGCACCGATAGAGTCAACAGCTACAGGAGTAGTTCCGTCAGTGATTTGCTGGTAATTTGCATTGGTAGGAAATGCATCCTGAGAACCTGCCCAGTTGTAACCAGCAGGATGTAGGATGTAACCCCAACGATACCATATTTGAGTAGTACCACCACCTTGGTAGGCAGCAGCTGCTCGTTCGATCTCAACGTCTTCATCGATAGTCAAAGGCTCCATTGCAAGAGCACCAGGCAGTACGATATACGAAGTTAACGTGCCGACAATATCGACACCTTCAGACGCTACAGAAGTGGCTGCAAACATTGCTCGTTCAGCTGCAGTCAATGACTGGGTAGCACGAGTCTGGATCAATCGGAACTTGCCCTGGAAGATAGTGTTGAACTCAACATTACCGTCAGTGACACGATCAGAATCTACCAGATTAGCAGAGCGCAGTGAAGCCATAACAGCAGGACTGGCAACGAGGTATGCGTACTCAGGCTCATGGTCCTTATATGCTTGACCAAAGGCATTCAGAAAGCCAGCAGCTCGTTGTGCACCAATATTAGCAGCAGCTGCATCAGTAACAACCTTGCTTGCACCTAAATCGACATAGAAGCCATAAGCATTATCGGAAGGGTCATTTGAGAATGACTGACCACCAAGACCTGAAGCGCCGGTAGCCTGAGCAGCACCGTACATAAGCTCAGAGATGGCTACGCCTTTCAGAATAGCCAGGATTGCATCATGCTCATCTTGTGCACGAGTTTCACCCAGATCACGACCTACTTTTGCCAGACCGTCGTCTTGAGTGACAATCTTTGAAAGGTTAACTTTCTCAGCACCGTGTGTACGAGCCGATTTCACATATTGCAAGAACTGTGAACCGTAAGTGGTAGGAGTACCATTGGTCGCATCAGTCAGAGATGCAACATTAACAACAGGATTTAATGGGGTGAACCATCGCATTTGACCAATATAGGTCTCACCATCAGTATCGATATCAGGATCGCCCTGGACGATATCGGTTCCTGATAACTTACGGGCATTGGTGTATGCCTCGTCAGAGTAGGCTCCGATAGTTTCTTGTAGAACGTAAGGTGTGTAACCACCAGTATCATTAACTCGTATGTCAGTACGCATTTAAAATTGCCTCTATTAGCGCCTCGTTCTGGGTAGTTTACCCTCAGAGGCTAGTTTTAGTACATCCGCCTGCTTCATCCCGAAGAGAGAATCTGTCTTCGTAATGGCAGGTGGAGTTTCGTCCCCGTGTTGTGTGCCGGAGCCTGATGATGATTTCGGTTTAAGAAGAAAAGCATTTGTCTCGTTATCAACGAAACCTTTAACAACTTCCAGGACAGATCTACCTTGACCGTCTACCCATGTTCCAGAGGAGTTCTGTGTAAGACTTCCTATGACTTCTCGAAATGCCATATCACTAGCATTGGCGTTTCTAAAGTCAAACTCTCGCAGAGCATTTCGAACTTCAATATCTCTCGTCAGTTCGATGTTCTTTTGAGCCAAAGACTTCATAGTCTGGGCGGTGTCTTCCAGTTCTTTTTCCTTATCAGCAAGACGTTGTTCGTAAACTTCTTTGTGCTTTCCTGCTTCTTCCAAATCTTTAAGCTCGCGTTCTTTCTGCTTATTTTCCAGCTCTAGAGCACGGGCCTCAGCTTCTTCTTTAGCCTTATACGCCTTATCAAGATTTTCCTTGATAGGTTTTAAAGACTCAGCAATCCCATCTTGAATCTGTTGGGCGATGAGAAGCTTTGTCGCTTCATCAGTATCACCGACCACAATTTTCTTGGGATCCTTGATTTTGGTATCGTCATCTTCATCTGGCATCTTTCTTTTCCTGAGCACAGCTCATTTATGTGTCGCACAGCAACACGTTTAATTGTTAAGACTCTTGTTACACTAAATAACAGGGTTAATTTAACGGGGTTCTATTACCCCACGCCGTACCAATAAGCATCTTCCTGAAAGACTTCATTAACCTTCTTTAAGATGTCTTCAGAGTTTAATATGTCGGTATCTTTTAGTAGCTTGCCGCCTACTCGAGACCTTCCTGGTACAGGGATAAGGCCTATTTCAATGGCTTCATTCAAATACTTGTCATAAAGTGCACGAGGGAGACCTCTCGCTAACATCTCATCTAGAGTTGCTTTTATAACATTTGTTTTCATAGCATCAGCATATATTTTACGCAGAGCCGACCGTGCTTTTAACATATCCGCGATATTAGTAAAGAAAGCGTCATGAATTGTAGAAGTAGGAACATCTTCAGACTTACCCCACAAATGGAATCGCTTGACAATCACAGCATCATTGGAGTGATTCCCATTTACAGCATAGGCAGTTCTAGCCTTTGTAGCATCAGCAATATCGTCAATATTTCCTGCATCATTGAGAATTTGTTCCCACCAAGTCGCCTGCGTCTTTTGAGGTACTTGAAGAATATTCGTAACCCAGTTACCGTCCTTATCTCTATACAACAGACGCTCTTCGAAGGTCTGCGTAAAGTTCTGCTCAATTGTCTTCCCATCGAAGTTCTTCCAGGGGATGTTTGTCCACCTTTTAGGCAATCTGTTGGCTTTGAAAACTTCGATTGAAAAGATTTTCTTAAATTTTGTTATTTGAATCTTGAAATACTTAGCTCCTATTCTGCGATCTCCTGGATCCTTTACTCCATAGAGTAGCTGGCTGAGAGTTCCATTAGGACGCCAGAAGCCAAACTTACTCAGAATCTGCTTTGAGATAGCTGTGTTTGCAGGGAGTCCCAGAAGCTTACTGGTTTCTTTCGACAGCTTATAACCATCACGGGATGAACCAAATAACC
This sequence comes from Gammaproteobacteria bacterium, assembly GCA_029883105.1. Classification (GTDB taxonomy): domain Bacteria; phylum Pseudomonadota; class Gammaproteobacteria; order Thiohalospirales; family Thiohalospiraceae; genus JABURT01. The sequence goes on along the minus strand of JAOUJT010000001.1, from coordinate 19,731 downwards.
GCTCCTTTAAAATACCTTTCCAGGAAAAACTACTCTTAGAAGGTTTAGCGTTGATGAGAAAGTCTTCACCCAGTCGCCCTAAATATTTTGTAAAGTCTTTCAAGATAGGAACCTGTTCGCCAAGATGCATACTCATAATCTTAGCAATCTGCCGAAAATCATCAGGGGTTACGACCTTTGTGTAGTTTTGCGTCATTTGTAACACCAGATCTTTGGTCGCGGGGTCCAAGAAATATAAGTCTTCCATGATGTCATCCCCTACATGAAGACCTTTGTTGAATATGTCACGTACATTGCTTCTAAGGACTTTCAATTCTTCAGCAATAGCAGGATCAAAGCGTTCATAACGAGCAATGCGTGCTGATATCTCACTGAGGACAACGTCGCGATCAGAGGCCTTCACAACGAGAGTACCAGGTTGTCTCTCAAGAACTTTTGCCAATTTACCTTCAACGTTCAGAATCCCTGTCTTCTCTCCTGCTCCATAAAAGGTTACCATGTTCTGAGCCTTCGCAGCCTTGCGTAAATCTTTCTCAGTAAGTCCAAACTTCTCATTTAGTTTTCTAAACGCTGGATCGTTGAACGTGGCAGCTGCTATTTCGTCGTAGAGTCGTCGTTTCTGGTTTGTAGGGACAACATTACTAAGCTCTGCTAATTGCTTATTTCGTGTGGTTAGCGCAATGATCTGGGCACCTGAAGACGATGCGTCTTGTTCAAGAGCGAGAGCTGTCTTGTATTTAGAAAGCTTTTGAAGAGAGGTTTTGTTATAGACACCGTCTAGATAATTATCTATCTTAGCAACTTCAATTGCGAATCTGAGAAACTTACCTAATTCTTCACCTTCGATTCTAGCCACCATGTCTGACTGAAGAATCTTACGGACATCATTTGGCTTATTTCGTATCATATGATTTCCAATAGTAACCAGCTCTTTACGCCATTTTATTGCAATCTTCTGTCGCCCTGTCACACTTAGAGAGTTATAACGACCTTCAAAATAGTCATCGAGACCTCCTAAGAAAGCTCCAATTTGATCTTGCAGATTTCTAAAGTTATCGATGCCTAAGACTTTCTCCTTGGCAGTATTCAGGAAAGGTCTAAAAGTTTCACCAGACTGAGGACCGATAAAGCCACGGTCATAGATACGCACACGGTGGTCAACAAAAGGATGATTACTAAAAGCAACTCCTCTCTTACGAAACCACTCCATCGCTTTAAATCTTTCATACGCATCACCTCTAGCTGCTATATATTTACGGTACTCGTTTATATCATCGAAGTATTTTGCCTTACCTTTATCGTCTGTGAAGTTCATTATATGCATGATCGAGTCGTAGAAGTCCTCATCGATTCGATACTCAGTCTTAGCTGCCCAGTTCAAAGATGCGGCCATTTCTTTGTCTATAAGACCTTCTGGAAAGTCCATAAAACTGCTTGTTGACGTAATTGGTATCCGAGTGTCTGTGTAGAGGCCAAGACGGTTTTTGATGAAGTACGTTTTATAACCTTCTCGAAAGACCAGTCGATTACCGACATCTGTGACACCGATCCTGAGACCTACCTCAATCTTTCTATTTAGCTGAGAATACCTCTGGATACGAGGGTCTGTGATGCGAATGTTGTAAGAGAACGTGTCGTAATAAGGTCCAAATAGCTGACCACTCATTCTACTTTTCATACGTCTTTTCTGAACTCCAAAGGTTTCTAGTTCGAAGAATTTATTATTCGACTCTAAAAGTTTCTTACCTAGGTCATACCATTGTCGACGATTGCCATTATAGTTCGCAAGATTGTACAGATCACGACCTAAAGCAGCCGCTAGCTGGTCTACATCAGGACTGTCTGCCAGAGAAAGTCTATGTGCAAATTTTAGATAGAACTGCTGTAAATTTGAATCACTCAAACGTCTTCGTATTTTAAATGGTATGTTGTGATCGAAAACGTCACGGAGTTCCTCTGAGATTTTAGGAGCAATACGATCTTCCCATTTATTACGTTCTAATATATTACTTATGAAGTGTTTGTCAAGATCTTCAAAGGTAACAGGACCTAGGACAGGGTCAATGTAATTATCCTGCTTAAGCTTCTTCAGTAGATTCGCATCGCTTCTGAGCTGTGTCTCGATTGTGTCAGAGACATTCATTACGTCAAACTTAATCTGTGCTTGTGAAATGGCTTTAAAGTTAACCCAATTCTCGGGGTTCTTTCGATATCTTGTGAAGAGAATTCTCAGATTATCAGCCACGACAGCTCTTTCATTTACACTCATATACTCAGAGAGACTTCCAATAAAACGATCGATGTATTCTTTATCTGCGACCTTAAGAATACTACTCTCATTCACAAGCCTCATATTGTTCACGAGAACAGAAGGTGTTGGCTGAAACATTCTTGAATCTTCATAACGACCTGTGACCGGATTGAAAATCACCTGTTCTTCTCTGGGAGGTCTTGTAAGCACTCTTCGTTTCTGTGCTCTCTTTGTTCCTATGAGATTTCCTCTATAGTTAGTAAGTGATAAAGTACCGTCCAATTCTTTTGATTGAAGAATGTAGAAATTCTTTAGGGTGTTTGTCATCTTACGGTCGTTTATAAAATCATCAGGAGAGATAGCACCAAGATTCATCGCATCTAGTTTTTCCTTTGCTAATGCAAAACGTTGAGAACCTGTTGGAGGTGCATACTCAGAATCTGTCATCCGACGCAATTGACGAATCCCTAATGTTTTACCGTCCGGAGAAGTAAATTTAGAAAGATGTATCTTCCCTTTGTTAAAAAGGTCTACTTTCTGCCAATCACCTAGATGCGTATATTGGATCTTTGAAGGCTGTCTCAGGAGCCAGGCATTATATGTTTCTTTCAGAGGCGTCTGGCCATCGTATCTAGCTATCTGAGCAGGGCTTAGTTTTGCCATATTTCTTCTACGCAGCTGAGCAACGCTCTCTAGACTTGCAAGATCTTCCCACTTCTTAACCACAGGGATTATTGTCGAACGACACTGCCAATGAGCAGGAGGGAGGTACGCTGTGTCATCGACGCCATATATCTTACCATCACGGGAGGCACATATCTGTGTAGTACTTGAGTCAAGAACAGCTACATACTGCCAACCCTGAAGTGCTTTTTCATTCTCGACATAGACACTATGATCGACCTGAGCATTAACACTCGTCATTGCAGTGGTCACTAACGATCGCGATTGATTACGGGTTATTTTATGAACATTGCCTCTTCTGATATTCCTGGCGATGATCTCTTCGGTATCACCGTCTGCAATACCTTTACGAATCACTTGCGCAAGTCTTTTTCGTTCGTTTTTAGAGACCCCTTTCCAACCCATCTCAAGAGTTCTATTCTCGTAGAGTGGTTGTTTTAAGACAATATCTTCAGAGATACGTCTTTGGGGTCTCTTTGTGCGCCACACCTTACTTAATGCAGCATCTAAATTCTGGTATGTAAACGACATTTGATCTGCTGCCATGTCAAGCAGTGACCTTTTAGAAACACTAAAGGCTTCCTTGTAGGTCTTCTTCAATTCGATATCAAGATTCTTTTGAAAGTCTTTGAAAGTCTTTGAATTAATTTTAGACTTCTTCACTAGCTTATCTAGACGAACTACATGACCATCAAAGACAGCTTCTATCTTTCCATGGGTATTCTGTTCGTACAGGCGTAGCATAGCAGCGCGATCTACTTTACCATCATAGATCGCTGTATTTACATTAGGCATCTAAATCTTCATCTTCCAGTTCTTTGTCAAGTTGATCTTGGATATCTTCATTTTCGGCCTTCGCCTGACCTTGTATCAGGTCGTCTTCAATAATCTCTGTCTGACCGTCTTCATCATCATAGTCAGGAGAGACAATGTCATTCTGTTTCAGAATCTGAAGCCAAACGCTACGTGGAAGTAGACCGTTCTCATACCATTCTGTTGCTAGTCTAATCCAGTCAGCACCTAGTGGGATGGGATTAAAGTCAGATGAAAGGTCAAATTCAACATCAGAATCTGTCAATTCTAAATCATACCGCCAATTCAGCATAAAAGCAATAATCTTAGACATGATCGCAGACACCTTGTTATTTAAGGAGCCTAGCTGAGCAGTCTGGGCAGCATTCCGAATCTCAAGAGCAATCCCTGATTGAGCAGTCTCAGGACTTAACATACGAATCCCTAAGCGTGCCATCTCTTCAATAGCACTTGCAATCGCTTTCTCCATATCTTTCAGAGCATCTGTAGGAGTCTTTAGAACCTCTACTTTAGCCTCCATAGGTAACCGCAGCCAACTTCCCAGTCCACTCGCTACAATTTCGTCGAACTCTTTTTCACCCATGTCGGAGAATATCACAGGAGTGTATGTAGCAGCACCATATAGTAAGTGATTACGGCGACTGATTTTATTATATAGACTGATTTCTTTGTCTACGATAGCGGAAATGATTGGATCAGTAATCTTCATGCTACCATTAAGAGGCCATGCAGGGATTCGTGTCAAACGTTCGCCATTTGCTTTGATCCCAGTGATCGTGTCTACAAGAGGAAAAGCCACCTTACTATCGGATTGTTTCTTGTAGGGATTTCCATTAACGACCGGTGCGTCTTGTACATCATCAGCTCTTTCGAATACGCGAATCTGATAATATCCGACGCTGTCGAGTTCATGAACATAAACTGTATCTTTAAATGTAGGATGAAATTCAGTGTCTTCAGTATCACCATACTGTTCGACTAGTGTCCGTACAATGATCTGTTTTAGGACTGCATTTCCTTTCTCATCCTTTCCAAGTTTCCAGTTCACAATCTCTTCAGGCTTCCATAGGATAGGAAATGGAGCAAGTTCTCTGAAGTCTGCATTTGTAAGTGAATCTGCATCTTCAACAAAAGGATAATCTACATATACCCAGGCACGTCCTGTTTGAATCTCTTCCCACAAGGCGGTGTCTAGAAAGGATGTGATTGATGAATTGTCCTGGGTGAAGCTATTCATGATCCAGTCGTGAGCCTCCTCACGGACACCTTCAGGCATGTCGTCAGGTAGAGTTAGTACAGGGGTCTTGCGCAGAAGACCTCCTACCAACATCTTTGAAAATTGAGACACAATCCCAGGTAACTCAGCCTCTAAACGATAGAAGTCATATTGAGGCTGCGTCATAGATGGGGAAAAAGGAATAAGCATGTTTTGCATGCTAGGACTTAAGCGTTGATCTAAGGCCTTTACGTAGCGCTCGCCGCCGCATACAGCCCTGTTTCGATCCCATATATCACGCATTGATAGGTATTCAGCGTTAGGATCTGCTACTGTTCTGGTGACATCAGCGGCGTTTGCTACAGTCATTTGATTAACCTCTTAGCTTGGCATTAAATTCACGGATAGGACCACTGAAGGTATTACCTGTGACTTCGTTGGTGGCATCGACAGTCTTCTTGTACTTACCTGCGACAATATGCCAATTCGAAGGGATTCGATCTAAAGAGCTTGTGAAGGGTTCCGCATTGGCAGCTGCTTCTTCAATTGCCTTTGCTTCTGCTGCTTTCGCTTCTTCCAGCGCTTCCATTGCCTTCATTGCATCGCTAGACTCTTTCTGCGATACGTCACTTTCATCAGAGGTAGACACCTCTAGATTTATTTTACCTTGCGGCATTGCTACTTTTTGTTCAGACATTTAAATAATCCTGGTTTGTTAAAGAGATGGAGAGGCCTCTCCACAGTAGATTTTGATCACCCCCTTTTAGGCGTCGGGATCAGGGATTTCGGGAGGATTTGCTAGACTCTCTCGAAGACGTAAGATCTTGTCGACTGTTTGATTCATAGCCGCTCGTTCTTGATGTCCTGTAATAGATACTCGATCTAATAACTGTACAATTAATTCACAGTCATTTACAGTTAATGGTTCTGCACTCATCTTTTTAATATGCCTCTTTGTTTGCAACACCCGCCATAAGTTGGCGCATTATTTCACGTTGCGTTTGGTTTATTTCAAGGAGAGCTTGTCGTATTTCGACGTTCTCCGCTTTGTTATCCGTCAAGAATCCTTCTAAAATCATAAGTGTCCGAGCACCGTCCTTACGTACTCTTTCATGTTCTCTATCGTTGTTATGCTGTACTGCTTCAAGAGCATTCATCACTTGATCCTCCATAGACAAATCCCATAGAAGTTTTGCAAGTTTCTTGAGTCGAGCGTGTCGACGTTCTTCACATTTTCTAGAAACATATAGTTGTAACCTCAAAATTTGACGATATAGGCTCTTGGTGAACACAATAACAACACCCACCAGTACAACTCCGATAGTTTTTATGATTTCATTATTAACCTCAGAAAATAGGGTCTCAAACATATCGCCGTCCTGCTTATTGACAGTGGTGGAGGTAGGTCTCCTTGATACTAGCCAACCTCCGTGAGAAATACTCTACATTATACTCCTTTCGAAGGAACATCTGTAGACCTGTTTTGTAGACGTCATTGAGTCTATCTCTTGTTATGTCTGCACTCATCACTATTATAGGAATAGTGGGATTTATTTTCTTAATTTCAATAGCCGTTTCAATTCCTGTCTTTCGAATCATATTCAAATCTAGAAAAACAAGACAAGGTTGCTCTTCCCGTGCTTCTAACACCTCAAGGAGTGAGTTCCCTGACTGTGTCATTATAAGATCTTCAAATGTATTCTCTGCACAAGTGCTGAAGAAGGTTAACCATGAAATGTCATCGTCACATACAATAACCATAGGTTCTCCTAAAATTCGTAACTGCTCGCAATAAAAGCAGGTGTTATCAATAGTCGCAAGAATCCTAGGCGAACCCTTACTCCGAACATCATTCGGTACTCTCCGAGATGTCTATTCTGAGGATACCCATCAGCAATGCCTGCAAATGTACTATAATTTGAATGCTCACTGAGTTCATAATTTAACAGGTTACTTTGCATATTATAGCTATTTCGGTATTCTCCTATTCGTAGTCTCTTGTAGCGTAGGTAGAGACCATGATGGTTTTCATTCAAGACAGAGTCTGAACTTTGAAGATGGACCGTCCGATCTATGAAGCCTATCCCTAGGTCATCCGCTAGGACTGTCCCCATCAGAGAGCATAGTAGTACACTACTGCCGATCTTCAGCATCTTTGACTGCCTGTCTAGCTGCTATACGCTCGGCGGTGAAAACGTTTCCGTTCACTACATCACGAACCAATGCTTCTTTCCCTGACACATCTTCGCCAACATCGATACGCTCGACGTCGTAGTCTGTGGTGACGTAGTTACCGTTCCGAAAGATTCGATTAGCGTAACGTATTTCGATTTGCCCATCTTCAAGAGTTATTACTCGATCTGGTATTCTTGTTTCTGTTAAAGCCATTTTATTTTCCTATACAGTTATTAGTGGTTCTATTACACCCCGTAGGGTGTTCTCGTCCAAACAAGCATCTATGTTACTTTGCAGTAACGCATCTGCTGTTCGTATATCAGCTCTAGCAGCTTCAGCAGCTATTGCATCATGTCCTGGAATCTGCTTAGCAATAATTTCGTCATAAGGCGCAAAGTCAATCTCTCGTTTTGCTCGACGCATATTATGAGCAATTATTTTAGCTCCGGACAGATCAGTCTCAATTGAATCAACACCTAGTCTCCATGCTGATCGAAATAGTTTATCCATGGGAGCTACATGAGTTTCAATATATTGAGCACCCTCAGGCACACTGGATACTTGAGAGCAAATAGCAATTTGCCCATTTCCTTGATTATAAGCTATCATAGTATTTTCTTACCTCCAAATATAGATACACATACTGCGCCTAAATCAGTTCTCGCAGATGATGTCTCGTTTACCACAGTTGATTGAACAGTCACAGACTGTTTAGTGATAGAATTCCCGTAACCACGTATATTGAAACTAGAATCTGTAACACTCTCCGCATGTTGTGCGTAACCAGCGACTGTATAAGCAGGTAAATCCATCGGAGTTTCAAATATAATTTTGTAAGCTCCAACACCTAAATCAACTACATCGCTTACATTGTAACTATCCAGTATCAAAGGAGGATTCTGAGTACCATCGAAGTTCACCCATGCCGTACAGATACCCCTATTCTCAATTTCATCATGAACTTTTAACTTCCCTTGAATCTCAGCTTCAGTGAATTTTTGCTTAGCTGGAGTAAAGTTACGGATTGTATTATTAATTACGCCGCCATTGTCATCAGTACGGAACTCAGCGAGATAAGTTCTAGCAATAGGAGAACCAGCAGAGTTATAAAGTACACCTTCAGCTACATCAAAACGATCTGATGGGAGAATAGTGTTAAATTCTAACTCACTAAAACCTGTATATGTAGGATCACCGTTATTAGCTGTGATATAAATTCTATGGTATAAATAGGCTACAGTATTGTCTGCAGTAGATTGCAGATCTCCCCACAAATTAAGCAGACTCCCAACGTAATTAGAAGCTGAATACGTAGTATCAATATTAATCCAATTAAGACCATCATTTGAGCCTTGGATGATTAGTCGTGAAGGTAATTCGGTAGAGTCTCCATGTGCTTTTATTCTCCATGATTTGAGAATTCGTTTCTCGGTTTGCTTGTACTGTAACCAAGATATTGTAGAGGACGCAATTTGCCAGTAACTACCTACTGTAATAATGTCATTTATATCTTTATTAAATGCATTATACGCATAGTTAGTAGAGTTTTCGCCACTTGCTAACACAACTCCTGTATCACTCTCGTAATCAAAATGCCTTGAGGTAGTACGTAAGGTAGCATCAGATGGTGATCTATCACCCCACTTATCAGAGTCTTCCAGTGGTCGATTCTCGGTAACACCGAATGCGCCAGCTTTATCTTTGTAGATATAGTAGTGTTTATTTTCATGCCCGACACCAAGCGTATGAGTTACACCTGCACCGACATTCTCCTGAGTATCTGTTTGACCAACTGCGCTAAATCCTTCAGCAAATGAAATTAACGTATCTTGTGCAATACTGAGTGTATCAGCAGTAGTTGGATAACTATAATTTGTCCATGATTTTGTAGCATCTGAAGTGGCTAAGGAGAAGGCTAAAAATATATATTCATCATTGAGTTTATTAGTCCCTCCACTACCAAGTAGAATAAAACCTTGAGCATTAATAGTTAGTAGCACAACAGATTGTTCCGCTGAAGTAGTATTGGCTTGTAATAAGTTTCCACCTCCACGTATGACATCTAACACTTGCCAATCTTCAGCAGTTGTTATATTTTTAATCATCACAAATGCTGGTGTAAAACCACATTCCACGTAATTGCCAATAGCGCCTGTACCAATATACTTACCAACTTTAGAAACACCCTCTACTGAAGAGAAATGGTAAGCAATATTACTTACACCCGAAGTATTATAGCTCGCTATTCCAAGACTCACGGTTTCTTCCGTAAAAATAGACTTGACCGATGTAGTGTTCGTGAGAGTATTAGTAGCGTTTAAAAGAATATAGTCCCCGCTTTCAGAATTCCCGATATCTTTCCCCTGCAAAATCCAGTTATTCGAACTTGTTATATTTTTGAAGATTGATAGTTCAGGAGATACACCTAGATGATGTGGTATCTCATGACCAGCAACACCATCACCCACATAACTGACAATTGAAAACCCCATGTCAGGATTATAGTGGCAAGTATAAGATTTATTTCTATTAGTAACACCAGTTATTTTCTTATTAGTCTGCCATGACCATGCTATATAGGTATTACCGATAGAGTTTACATTAGCATCAGCTCCTAGACTAAATCCTGTAGAGGTGAAAGCAGTTAGAGCATCTGAATTAATAACTTCTACTCCACTACTGTTACTTTTAAGTTCAAGGGTAGTTCCTCTAACTGTATCAAATAGAGCATGATTACTTACGGTATTTCTACTCTTTATCCAGACTAGTCCTCCGAATTCACCAGTAGCCATATCAATACCAGAGGCTACCGGATTAGCACTAGAAGTACCTGTATAGATTGTAGAACTCATACCAGTACGGGTAGACTCACCTTGACTGACAGGTTCTTTATTTAGTACAGCATTGCGAGCAGGAATATTTGGTGCAGATGTCACCACTAAAGAGTCTAATACCGCACCGTCTGCTGCTACGTCGCGGCCGTCAACAGTACCTGCAAATGTAGCATTTTGTGATGCGTCTAGGGTAAGCGCAGCAGTTTTAGCTCCTGCTCCCGTACTCAGAGTTAGTGCTCCTGCTGACTCATCCCATAAGCAGACAGTATTAAAGCCTGACTTTAAAGCAAAATCACCAGCACCAGTTGTTTCTGTCGCACCATATAGTAGTAACCTTGCACTACCTGCAGACGTAACGCCTCCCTCAAAAATTAAAATTCTATTATCTATTCCTCTTTTTACTGTATAGTTTGCATCATGCCAACCTCCGAGAACTATATCCCCATCAGCTATTTGAAGACGCTCGCTAGAGGCATTGTCATCTATGCCCAGAGAAGTGAAAACTCCTTGTACAGTTACAGCTCCTGCGAAAGTAGCATCCTGAGAAGCATCTAAGGTTAGTGCAGTAACTCCATTAGAAGATAACCTTATCTCGCCAAGATTATTAACAATGCTTAGGTGTGTGTTAGCTCCAGAACCAAAGCCTAACCATCCTTTCTCTGCCCCAGCCCGTTGTAGTGAGATGTATGTTTGCATCGCGGTATCAGATACCGATACCACGTCATTTATAGACAAGGTCGGAGTATCACCTGATAACCTCACATCACCACTAAATGTAGCACGCTGAGAAGCGTTGATAGTAAGAGCTGTAGTTTTAACTCCTGCCCCTGTAGAAAGTGTGAGAGAGCCTAAAGATTCGTCCCAAGTGAAGACAGAATTAGCGCCTGAGCGAATACGGATATCCCCTGCAATAGAAACATGAGTACCACCTCCTAGCTCTATGTTACCTCCTTTCGCGGGTGCATTACCTCCTGCTATAGTAATGCCCTGATCATTCGCTGGATGTATTAGTCCGTAGAAAACACCTGAAGCGCCAAAACTAGACAAGGTATCAGCTATCTGCAACCGTTCTCCTGTTGCATTATCATCTATACCTAAAGAGGTAAATGCACCAGTAACATCAAAATCCCCATTGATTGTGATCTTTGAAATTGCAAAATCACCGTAAATCAGAGGCGTGCTTGACACATTGTTATGAATATATAATTTATTATGTACATTAGCACCGGTACCTGGCCCGGCTCGAAACCCTATCATTACATTATAAGAACTTGAACTAGTTAAGTTCCTACCGGCTCTATCCCCTATAGCTGTGTTTCCAAGACCAGTTGTAATAGTTTCTAGGGTTTGGGTGCCTAATCCCGTGTTAAATCCCCCTGTTTGTAGATCGGATAACGCATAATTTCCCACACCTAAATTAGTGTGTAGAGTTGTAGGGTTTGTGGATAATCCACCGACAGCGTATAAGCCCATACCTACATTTCCTGACCCTGTTATAGAAGCTGAAGTTGCATCTATTTGTCCTAGAGCAGCCCAACCAATAGCAATACTGTTGCTACCAGAAGATATTTTATTACCTGCATAAGGGCCTAGAGCGGTTAATGCTGCACCAGTAGCAAATCGTAAAGCAGCACTTCCGATGGCTACATTGTTATTATTAACAAGGTTGACTGATAGAGACCTATATCCTATAGCTATATTATCTCTGCCACTCTGTAACAGATTTCCCGCATTACTTCCGGCGAAGAAATTGTAAGTACCGGTAGTTAGTGATGCACCAGAACCTGTGCCACCAACTATATTGTTACTTGCGTCTTCAGTGAATAAACCTCCTACTGATGAAAACACAGACTCTGGAAAGAGCCCTCCTGGGCCTAGTAGAGGGATCTTACCTTCAGTGAGACCTAGCAGAGAAGTCTCTATTTTGTCGTTATTCAGATTAGTGAAATTAGCATCAATTTCAAAATGCTCTAAGAGGTCACCTTTGGCTGCTCTTGTAAGGATATCGGTCATCTATTAATTCTCCAGTATTCGTCTTTCACATATCCCTGTACTGCGTATGAATCATACTTCCCTTGTTTTCTGATACCAGAACCATTTATAATAACATCTGTTGTCTCACTGTTAGCAGTGATTTCTCCTGCAACAGGAAGATCTAAATTGTGCTCGTAAATAATAGATTTATCGAGGCTTATTTCAGCAAGGCTTTTTTCGACAAATGTATTGTCGCGTGTTGGTGTGCTGATAACCATAACAGGCTTCCCTTTTGGGATCGTCTGAACAGATTCCTTTGTAGCTACATCTGCTGTCATCTCTTGAGGAATATTACTACCTTCTAGAGCAGGAGAGACTTGCAAAGGCGTATCTACATTCTTTCTCTCGACCTTCTCAATGGCTATATCGGGAGAGAATCTCTCCTCTACTCCCGATAGGTCTTTCCCTAGGGCCTCAACTGTGACAGCTTGTTCTGTGTAACCTGCTGACAATTCTTGTTTCTCAACAGATGTAGCGATATCACTTTGAGATATCTTCAGAACAACCGTCATAATTATGGCACCTGCGCAGTCGGACTAAATAGAAACTCTACAAGACCTCTCAGAGGCTTCCATGTGCGAGTGTAAGCTCCTATGTTAGGTTCTGTGACACGCATTTCAAGGAAACCATAGACAGGCAGACCTACAGCAGGTTGTACTGCATACGCAGGTGTTACTGAGAGAGCACTACCGAATTGAATAAACACTCGGTTCTCCACATGAGGCGTCCAATTGTCAGGGTCAGCTACAGGATCAATACTGATAGAAGGAGCCCCTGAGGCTATATAGATGCTGCCACCGAACTCTACGTAATCATTGAAGAGATATGTCACAGCAGCACTCCAGACGCCCTTATCTAAGGGTACACGCACAGTAAGGACAGCTTTATTAGGGCTTGTTGCTCGTATTGTTGCAGGTCTCTGCCCTGAACCATCATTCTCACCTTCAATCAAGACAGCTTCAAAAGTATACGTGTTAGATACTACATCCACAAAGTTAAGTGTGATGGGAAACTCGTCTTGTTCCCCTTGGATAAGCGATATAAGAACGCCGCCACCATCACTGGTAAGGTCATTCGATATATTCGTTATTTTTGAACGTGCCATTTTAGTCCTCGCTTGGAAAGCTACATCGGTTGAGGAGCATTGCTTTTGTACTATCTAACATCCAGTTAGCATCAGCAGAACTCATTTTCGACGCAGCGTAATATAGAATATCGTCTTTCCAGCCCAGAACGATAACATCGTCAAGGCCAGTATTAAGAGAACTTTCTAAAGCCTCTTTTGCAGTTACACCTTCGAATTTTTTGAAAGGTATTATATTGTCGGTCATTTTATTAATCCTATTAGAAATTGAATCCACGTGAAACAGTCTTTCCACCCTTCCGTACAGGGAAGAGATATTCAACAGCGTATCGAATACCGTCTGAATGATGCTCGACACCTTCTTTCTTATCTATAGATGCGCTATCGGGGTTGTTATCCAGCCACGAAGTACGCTCTAGAGACTTTATTATGTTCTGACACCGAGGGTGTACATACATAGAGACATGTCCAGAGGCTGTCAATAATTGTTTGTTTACAGCTGCTACACTATCAATAATCGGTGGTGACTTCTGTCTAGCTCGTATATTAATGCCGTAGCTAGCGAGAATAGTAAAGTCAGTACGTCCTACAGCCGCTGAAGTCTTTCTACTATTGCCTGTAGGGTCAGGGTAGGCATAGACATTGTGTCCCTTGTCTATATATCTCTTCTTCAGGGTAACTGCCAGAGATTCGGTATCAGGTTGTCCCTGAATCTCGTCTATAAACTGGACTTGTTTACCTCTTACAGCAAAGATACCTGAGGCCATTATCCCCACGTTAAAGTCGATACATACATGCACATCTTCACCTGGTAGATCAGAGTCTTTTGGGACGAAGTCTACAATCTCCTTTGAAACATGTCTATCTCTATCAAAACAATAAAAGACACTATTTCCAGAATCGACAAATGATGCCTTATACTCTCGGGCAAACTTAATAGGGTCTATTGTCGACTTAACCCTTTCAATTTCATCAGGATCCAGATAGGGAGATGATTTATAGTCAAAATGGTAGGAACCCCAAAGATCATCGCTCTCATTATAGTGATATATCTCATGAAAGAAGTTATATCCCTTTGGTGTAGAAATTGTTAGAGATCTTCCACAAGAAGGGGCATTGAAAAATGCTGCTCGCTTAGGACTCCATCGAGTTGTAATACAAGGCTCTATTACTGATTCCCAAGCCTCTTTAGGCCCAATGCCTTTAGCCCAAGAGGACATCTCGTCATTAACTACAAAATAAGAACCTTTACCGCGTAGCCTCTCAATAGCTTCGAACGAGATCATTCGCAATTCGACGTTATTTGCGAATATAAATTTACCTCTGTCTCTTGAGCTACTTATTGCTATAGACTCAAGACCGAAATCGTAGGCTAGTATTGGATAGTAGATATCAGTTACTTGGTCATATGTAGGAGCTACGATATAAACATTCTTATTCGGCACAGATGGGTCTAATGCCATGAGTTCATACGCAGCTGTTGTTGCAGTTGCAGTCGCGAAGTATGATTTACCCCATCCACGGGAAGCACATACAACAGCATTCCTTATTGATTTCTCAATAAAGAGGTCTGAGTAGACATCCGATTGACCTGGGTGTAGCTCAATCACTGGACACCATTCTCAAGTGCTTCTAAATCTTCATCAGTGTGAACCGTGTTTGCATCATGTACATAGATATAGCCATCGTGCTCACCTTCTTCAACTTCTTGAAAGTTAGTAGCCACAAGGTTTGATTCACAGATAGGACAATACATGATACCCTTAGCTTTAGTCTTCGTCATCATTGATTACCTTAGGGGACACATCGATAACGATGCTCTGGAGAGCTCCTTGAGCCTTACTTCCTGTAAGACCTATCTGCAGAGGAGGTGGAGCTTCAAGTCCTGAACCTACATTCTCAGGCACACGACCGTAGCCATACCTCATGAGATCATTTCCTATCTTTTGCATCTGTGCTAATATAGCAGCGTGAGCTATCCCAGAGTATCTCAGAGTCTTTTTCTTCTTACCATCTGCATCGACATCTACGACAGAGGTACCTGCCTTGAGATTCTCCCACCATTCGTCTTCTTTGACTAATCTCCTGTAGAGCATTACTTGTTTTTCTAAAGGATCAAAGTCAAGCTCTTCCAGTCTGGCTCTAGACCTACGAGAGTTTGCTATTAACTTCTTACCGGCGGATGTTCCTCCGTCTCTTGGCTGTATATTTGTGCCATCGTTGTTCATATCTTGTAAATACCTTTAAAATTGAATTTTGAGGGATAATGTTTGAAGTTGACTCCCAGACGCGCTTGGAAATCTTAGAGTTCGTGTTAGTCTCCGAATAAAAAGACCCCGTTGAATTATCCCCTGTGCCCTCCCCTTTGAAGGAGAAAAATATCCCCCTATACTATCCTTTAGGGGATCATCTATCACTGTTGTTATCTATTAATAATAATAGAATATAGGGGAGTATTAAAAGGGTATCTAAAGGTATCTCTAAGAGGATCCCTAAAGACCCTCCCTAGGATCCCTCACGGGAATGTTCCATATATACCCTTCAAGGAACCTATTCTAGGTTAATTTAACGGGATAAAATCAAAAAATAAAGGTTAGACTCCCAACCACCACGAAGGTGATCAGGAGAAGAAAAAATAAAGGGTTACCTCCCAACCACCGTAAAGGTGATCAGGAGGATGTTTAGATTAAGGTGTTCGCCATCTTTTCAAGAAGTCGAAAGCATCGCGAAATGAAGACCAACTCAAGAAGGTGTAACTCTTTGAGTATTTATAATGAATACAACCATCAGGTCCTAGAAATATATCCTTTCCTTTATACAACTGATGCGAAGATATATACCAACGAGTTATACCACCGTCGATCTCTTTAAAGATACGCTCATCATTATATATAAGGACTGCAGGAATGTGGCTGTCTAACCCTTTTAGCTTCTCTTCATCAAATTTCTTCGATAACCATATCAATTGTTCCGTCTTTGCACATAATTCTCGGGAGAGTCTCAGACACTCAGCTTCTAACGTACTCTTCTTCTTACCTTCCTCTTCAAGAGCTTCCATCATTGACGGCATAGACTATCCCTCCACCCTTCCAGGAAATTTTGAGCACTTTCTTTTGTATGCCAACCTAAAAACTCAGAGTCATTTGCTACTTTAAGATGGACATCACCGTCACGCCCTAGGAATATCTCGCACCCTTTATATGACTTTTCTGAAGAGATATACCATACCCTGGGATAGGTAGCTTCTCGAAAGATCATCGGAAAAACTGCTATAAGCCCTACAGGAGCTCCTTTCATCTCTCTTTTAATTGCCTCCTTATTAACATCTATCAGCCGATTATTCAAATAGCTGATCTCAAGAGCTTGTGAGGTTGCTAGTCTGGACAATTCTAGAGTAGCCGGGCTTGGGACTCTTTCCTCAGCATTCTCGTAAGGATTCACTTCTGCTGACAGCGATAGAGGCTTTTTCAGTGTGGTATTAAAACGGACCAATTCTCTTTCGGCACTCTCTCGTGTCTTAAATGTAATATGTTGCATGTTCGATGTACTGACCAAAGAACTCCTCTGTGATAGATAGAAAGTGTTCCCGTCTCCGAATCTAATTATAACGATAAACTCTGAGCGATATGACTCAATTTTTACTACAGGCATAATATCTCCAAAAAATAAAGTAAAAACCCCGACTACCGAAGTAGCCAGGGCCTGTTCTTACAAATTGGTATCCGTCTCTATCGAATACCGGAGGAGTTCAAACGACGATGACCTACAAGCCATAAAGGCTAGGCGGGTTCTTCTCAATGATTTTGTTGAATAGGCTTTGCAAATGATATGACGCAGTACCTTGTATTTCTTACAGGGTTCTACACATCTGTCAACCGCCTCTATAAACACCTGTAAGATGCTTTGGAAGTCATCTTTATTACAGGGAGACTCACTGGGAAGTAGAAACAGAGGATCATCACCAGTCTTTTGTGCTCGAATCAATTGAGCAGCCTGAGCAGGGTTTGCACGACGTATGTATGTATCCATTTCGCGTCGTCTCTTTGAAGGTTTTACCCAGAAAGATTTAATCATCAAGGCAACTTCTCTATACTCCTCTTTTCTATCAATCCCTTCAACTTGCGACATCCCTTCAGCAAGTAGTCCTAGGAAATATTTTCGTAAGGCCATCGTTAGGTCCTCCTATTTTAATGCAAGATCGGGGTCCGACCTGAATTTCGCCCCCAATAGTTTTGATGAAATTGACATATGAACCATTCTTCGCATCGCCTTTTGACGGGCTCTTTGTGATTTATATAGGTTCATGACAATCGCTTTTAAAGCTCCATATTTGAAAGGTGCCGTCACTGCCATATCAATGGCCCCAATTATTCTGTCCTGACAAAGATCCATTGTCATAGGATGTGAAGGTTTCGCATCTGTACAAGCATTATCTTTATCCTTCTCTAGACGCACCATGAGCTCCTCACGACGAGGTGATCCATGGATAGCATCTTGTAGATATTCACTTCTACGTATCGGTGAGGCCCAGAGTGTCTCGATGAGACCTTTAAGAGCTCTATACTCAGCCTTTGGGTTACGTGGTGTTACGGCGGCCATACCTGTCTGGTAGGCTTCTAATATACGTGCATTTTGTGACATTAAGGTGTTTCTCCTATTTATTAGTTTTACTTTTATCACTAACTTCCGCTGCTATAAGGATTAGTATAATAATAGCAAGGGCTGTTAGTGAGAACTTTACATCGGTCGTGAATATTTCAACTCTTATGCATACTACCTCACGGTATGCAACATCGCAAACGACCACTTCTGAAATGACACCGTAGAGGTAACCCCCTACGATGCCTCCTAGACTCATAAACAGAGCGTTATCTAGAACAGACACGTGCTGATATGATTTTAGCTATTTCACTACGCATATGTTCAAAGTCCTCCTGGAGTGCCTGATATTGATCCATCAGATCACCGCTATAGTGTACCTCAGCTCGCTCTTCTGCAAAAGTAGGGAGCTTTGGAGGTTGTATTAGCAGTGTTCTCGATAACCAACGCGATAGTGATAGAATAGCATCCCTGCTACTAGGTGGAGCAACCTCAAAGAGATTATTCACATCTCTTATAAGTGTAGCCGCCTTCTGATCGATTTCGATAATGATCTCGGGAGGATCTTTTGAGGCTGTCGTTATGAGGATACTATTAAACGGTTGCAATTTCAACTCCCTCCCCTTTCGCCCTCGCCGCCTTCAGTGTGTCTATTGTCTCCAGAACCCGTTCTGCAAGTGTAAGAGGACCATCATTCTTTTCATCCCAATCAATGACACGATCTTCGACACCTTCGACAGCATACTCAACGAGTTCTCGTCCTGTGGCAAAGCGGACATCCCAGGAACTCATTGAGTGATCCGGAGTAAACGGGTAGATATTCCAGACATGGTACCCATTCGGCTCTTCCTTCTGAAGATGACAAAAGACATTTACACGACGGCCATTTGCATCTCCCATATGAAGTCTCTCGCCTTCCCTGATATGCGCATGCGCTTTTTTGACATTGAAGAGATCATCAAGAGAGTGTTCCTTTGGATCGTATCCCTCAGCCGAGGTATCAACAATGGTTGCATGGTTGAAGGCTGCAACGCAGATTGCAAAAGTTTCCTCAATTGTCAACCTAAGCTGCATTATTCTGCTCCTCTTCCATTACCTCGATGTCTGACATATCCGATGTACCCTCCATCTCAGTGCTTAGTGCTTTCAGCTTCGCCAGGACTGTATCGATATCCATAAACGGTCCATTATCTTCCTCCTGCCAATCAATGACCCGATTGTCAATATCAGGGACACAGTGTCGGACGAGATCCATACCCGTAGGAAATTTAACATCCCATGAGCTAAGCCGATGGATTGGATTAAGCGGATAGATTTCAAAAATAGCCATACCGTCATCCGTTTTCTTTTCAAGATGAACAGCAATACCTACAGTTCGTCCTGCGGTGACTTCTAATTTAAAGCGTTCACCCTCCTCCATTGTTTCCTGGGCAGCTTTTGTATCGAAGATATCC
Organism: Gammaproteobacteria bacterium; assembly: GCA_029883105.1. Taxonomy (GTDB): domain Bacteria; phylum Pseudomonadota; class Gammaproteobacteria; order Thiohalospirales; family Thiohalospiraceae; genus JABURT01. The sequence goes on along the minus strand of JAOUJT010000001.1, from coordinate 587 downwards.
TTTGTCAATACCGGACATGAATCGTAATCCGGCACACTTAGATCATGTACCGTTGAATGATTGTAAGCGGTTGTGCAAATGTTAAGAGCTTCGAGTATTGTTAACTTCAGTTTCATTTCAGGTGTTCTCCTATTATATTAAATAGGGGTTATATCAACCCCTTCGTTTTATTTATAGATGAGTGCGATTGCTTAACTAAACAGTGGAGGGACCGATATAGCTATCTGGTCTTCAACACTGCGTGCAGCCTGGGAAAGCTCAACGAGATCATCCCCGAACACTCTTTTATCATTACATATCAACGTACTTAGGTTGATTGCTTGTAAGCAATATTTCAGAGTCATTGATACTACGAGAGCCTCCTTGTCATTTATTACTGCATCCAAAAATAGACGCCTTTCCTCCGGAGGCGTTTCTATCATTTCTAAACAACATGAGTAATCAGGGACACAGTGTCCTTGAGAATCATGTCCAGCCATCTTCCCTCCACTGGCAACCCAGCGTATAAGATGATCTAACTTTTCCATACGTCTTTTCTCCTGTGCCTTTAGACACCTTTGTATGAACATTTAAAGCTTCCTCACTAA
>JAOUJT010000229.1 GCA_029883105.1 Gammaproteobacteria bacterium | reverse complement strand
CGATAGCATGTCCTTTCAAACCATCTGGTTTTGTGAGGATAGTCTTGGCACTACGGGTATTTCTGGACCTCCTGAAATAATCAATGATAGTGGAAGCCTGAGTATTTCCCAGCCTACGCTGCCCGATGCAGCTTGCAGCATTACTGTAGTGCTTTACCGCCAGTTGGTGAGCAGCGAACCGGCACTTAGCAGTGGTTTTGGTTTGGGCCACATTACCAAAGGTATCCAGCGTAGACACCTTGGCTTTTATTCGACTCCTTAAAGCGGTGATAATCATTATGAATAGTACAGAAGAAAAAATAAAAACCTTATTATTAACTGCAATTATTTTATTCAGCCCCACCAGCTACGCAGCAGAGACTTATGCTCGTACAGGAATTACTGCCTCTTATCTGGTGGGTTATTCTAAATTACAAAACGTAGGTGGATTTAATACCCCGGAAACCTATGGCTATAGACTTGGATTTCAAGGGGACAGGCTCGGTGTAAGCTATGGGCAGAGTTCATTGGGACAATTTACTCTCTCGAACTCATCAGATAACTATGTGGGTGTAGACACCAATGAGTTCCTCATTAGCTATCGAAGTACAAGCAATGGTGCATCTTTAATATTTTACTACGGATTGGCTGACTGGAATCTCGTCAACTCAACACCATCAAGCCAACATTTAAATACCGGAACCAGCCCGGTGATGGGCATAGGTTTAAAAATGGGTAACAATCTAGGGATATTGTTAACGGCAATGTATTATGAAGACATTACCGATTCCGACATCCTCAGCGTTAATATTGGAATTAATTACTAGGGTGTATCTGTTATCTGTAGTTTATCCAGAACTTGTATCAAATCATCCGGCAATGGTGCCGATATTTGAAACCGTTCACCGCTCTTCGGGTGCTCAAAGCTCAATCGCTCAGCATGCAGAAACAGACGTCTCAGGCCCAGTTTTTCCATAGCCCGGTTAAATCCCGCATCGCCGTATTTCTCATCCCCCGCCAGCTGCATCCCCAGATGTGCTGCATGCACCCTTACCTGGTGGGTCCGCCCGGTGATTAGCTTCACCGATAGTAGGCTGGCACCTTTGTAGACACGATCGGCCTTAAAAAGACTAAGGGAATCTTTACCCTCTTCGTCCACTTTGACGACATTTTCACCAGACTTAAGTGTGATTTTACGTAATTTCGCATCAACACGCCTTTCTCCACCCTTCCATTCCCCCTTAACCAGGGCCAGATAGCGTTTGTCCATGTTTTTACCCCGCATCTGCTCATGCAGATGGCGCAGGGCACTGCGGCGCTTGGCAATGATGAGACAACCTGAGGTGTCACGATCCAAACGGTGTACCAGTTCCAGAAATGGCGCATCGGGCCGTAAGCTACGCAGGGCCTCGATTATGCCGTAATTCACCCCACTGCCTCCATGTACCGCAATACCCGAAGGCTTGTTTAGGATCAAAAGGACATCATCCTCATAGATGATGGAGGCCTGAACTCGATCCAAGGCTTTCTGGCCCGGAGGGATATTCTGGCTGGCAGACAGACGTACCGGTGGAACTCTAACGATATCGCCGGTCTGTAAACGGTAGGTAGGCTTAACACGGCCTTTATTGACCCGCACCTCTCCCTTGCGCAGGATGCGATATACCAGGGTCCTGGGGGCACCCTTAAGTATCCGGATAAGAAAGTTATCGATGCGCTGATCGGCCTGTTCCTCGCCAATGTCTATAAGCTGCACTTTTGCGTTAACGGTGGGGGTCTGATCGTTCATGGGCCGCTATGATACGTATGTTTGCCGCTATATGCGAAGCCTGTTATATTAGTCTTGTCCATATTTCTATCTAACATCCCGAACAAGCTCGGTCAGATGTGGACGTATACGACTTTTAGCCTCAACTTCAAAGAAGTTGGGTGCATATTAAGGGTTTTTTCGCTCGACCCATCATGAGCGAACAGTAAAAATTAGGCGCTCCCGTGCCCGTCCATAGAGGCATGGTGAGCATGACCAATGTTGCCCAGGCTAATAAATAGCCAGAACACACATAGGCAAGAAGTACATTGGTCTGTGCGCTCCCCCGCCTTCGTGCGTCGCGGTTGAGCGCCTGAGAGAAGACAAATATGAAAAGAATGCTGTTTAACGCAACCCAGCAAGAGGAGTTGCGTGTGGCACTGGTCGATGGCCAGAGCCTTTATGATCTAGATATCGAAACCTCTGCACGTGAGCAGAAAAAATCCAATATCTATAAGGGTAAAATCACCCGTATTGAGCCCAGTCTGGAGGCGGCCTTTGTCGACTACGGTGCTGAGCGTCATGGCTTCCTGCCGCTAAAAGAGATCTCTCGTAGCTATTTCAACGCTGGTGCCAACCTTGGTGGCGGGCGCGTCAATATCAAAGAGGTATTGAAAGAAGGCATCGAGGTACTGGTGCAGGTCGATAAGGAAGAACGTGGTAACAAGGGTGCAGCCCTGACCACGTTTATCAGCCTTGCCGGTCGATACCTGGTGCTAATGCCCAATAATCCTCGTGCCGGTGGCGTCTCCCGTCGTATCGAAGGTGATGACCGTTCCGAAATCCGCGATGCCATGAACCAACTGGAATTGCCTGAGGATATGGGCATGATCGTCCGCACCGCAGGTGTTGGTCGTGCGGTTGAGGAACTACAGTGGGATCTGGATTACCTGCTCAATCTGTGGAACTCCATACAAAGTGCATCTACCGAGCGTACCGCCCCCTTCCTTGTCTACCAGGAAAGCAATGTCATCATCCGTGCCATCCGTGATTACATGGGCAATGACATCAATGAGGTATTGATCGACGAAGAAGCCATCTATGAAAAGGCGCGTGAATTCGTTCGACAAGTGATGCCTAACAACCTGAGCAAGATCAAACTGTATCAGGACCCGGTACCACTGTTTACCCGTTACCAGATCGAGTCGCAGATTGAGTCCGCTTTCCGTCGTGACGTCTCTCTGCCCTCTGGCGGCTCCATCGTCATCGATCATACCGAAGCACTGCTCTCCATCGATATCAATTCCGCCCGTGCAACCAAGGGTTCTGATATCGAAGAGACCGCACTAAACACCAACCTCGAAGCCGCCGATGAGATTGCCCGTCAATTACGTCTGCGTGATCTAGGCGGCCTAATCGTCATCGACTTTATTGATATGACCCCGGTCCGTAACCAGCGTGAGGTAGAAAACCGCCTGCGTGAGGCCCTCAAGATGGACCGCGCACGCGTCCAGCTGGGCCGTATCTCCCGCTTTGGTCTGCTGGAAATGTCACGTCAGCGCCTACGTCCTTCTCTGGGAGAGTCCAGCCAGATCGTCTGTCCCCGCTGTAATGGCCAGGGCATGATCCGTGGCATTGAATCCCTGGCTCTATCTATCCTGCGTGTGATCGAAGAAGAGGCCATGAAGGAAAAGACTGGCCGTATTCAGGCGCAGTTACCCGTTGAAGTAGCGACCTTCCTGCTCAACGAAAAACGCCAAATGATCAATGCCATTGAGGGACGCCAGAATATTCAGGTTATGATCATTCCTAACCTGCACATGGAGACACCTCAGTATGAAGTCATCCGTGTGCGCAGTGATGAGATACCGGAAGGTAGCGAAGATGTGGCCAGTTACCAAATGGCGCAACACAAAGAACTGGATATTCCATCATCAGCCAGTACTGAGGCGCCCAAACCAGCTGCTGAAGCCCCTGCAGTGAAACAGGTCGCGCCACCTACTCCGCGCGCCAAGCCGAAAAAACCGGGACTACTGGTACGCATATTCCGAGCCCTATTTGGTAACGGTGGGAAAAAGCCCAAACCTCGCAAGCCAAGTGCAACGAGTGCTCAGGGCCGCAATCAACAACGTGCTGGCCGAAATGGACAGCGTCGTGATGGTGCTCAGCAACGTCAACCGCGTCGTGAAGGTGGTCAGCAACGTCAACCACGTCGTGAAGGAGCTCAGCAACAGCGTCGTGATGGTGGTCAACAACAGCGACCACAGCGTAATGAGCAAGCAGAAGCCATTCAGGAAAAACCACAAAGTCCACAAACCCCTCCTCAATCCCGTCAAGATGAAGATGAGAAACAGAATCGTGGCAGTGGAAATCGCCGGGGTCGCCGTGGTGGACGTCGTCGTCGCAGAGAAGAAGGCGACCGTACTGTTGATGACCAACAAACAACTGTGAGCCAGCAAGAGGCATCAGCACCGGTTATCGATACGGCAGTTACTGAGCCATCTGTTGCTGTAGAAAAGCCCAGCAAGCCAACGCCTCGTCCCTTGTCCAATCAAACACGTGAGAAATCTGTGGCACAAGAGGACAATCAAGCGGTATCAGCGCCTGAGGTGAAGCCCAGCAAGCCAACGCCCCGTCCCTTGTCCAATCAGACACGTGAGAAATCTGCGGCACAAGAGGACAATAAAGTGGTATCAGCGCCTGAGGAGAAGCCCAGCAAGCCGGTGCCTCGTCCCTTGTCCAATCAAACACGTGAGAAATCTGCGGCACAAGAGGACGATCAAGCGGTATCAGCGCCTGAGGTGAAGCCCAGCAAGCCAACGCCTCGTCCCTTGTCCAATCAGACGCGTGAGAAATCTGCGGCACAAGAGGACAATCAAGCGGTAAAGGAAGCCAGCCCTACGCCTATACCTGGCGTAGCAAAAGCAGAACCGACTACTCAGTCTGCAATAAACCGTGATCAAAACAGTGACTCAAAGATGGTTGAACCCCAACCCGCTGCCGTCAAACCTGCAGCAGCCAAAACAGCCGCTACTAACCCGACCGTAGTCGAGACACCTAAGCCTGCAGAGAAGAAACCTGAAC
>JAOUJT010000228.1 GCA_029883105.1 Gammaproteobacteria bacterium | reverse complement strand
AGATTACCTGCGATCTACCGACTGTTTGCAAAGATACCAGACATGGTAGGCCATTCCGGTGCATCCGGAGCGGTGCTCTACTATATTCCAAAACTGGATTTGTATATATCGGGTACCGTGAACCAGATAAAGAAGCATAGCCTGCCATATCAGGCCATGGTGCAGATGGTGATGGCGTTTATGAAAGCGCTTAAATGAAGCTGGTGGAGGGTTTCCTTCAATTCAAAAATTCAAGAGTTGATCCCCTTAATCGCTTAGAGTGATAGCTGAACCCAAGTATCTAGTTAGCCTTATCGTGATATGTCAATGGTTACGCCCTGACTCAGCAGTTCCTCGGTGCGCTGCTGGGAGTAGCTGCCATAGCTTTGCGTCTTATAGTAACCGCCGGCAACATAGCGTAAACCTTCCTTAAAGTGATGGGGGAACATCAGGCTATCGTAGCGGCGTATTAGTTTGCCCTCATTAAACATCAACATGCCGGGGCGATATGTCATATTGTGTTTCTTTGCCAATGCTCGAGCAGTCGTCTTGCTGCCATCTACATCGATAAGGACTTGGCTGGAGTCTGCATTCAGGCGTACTACCGTGTAGGGCTTTAATTCTTTGAGAACTTGTTTGTTTTCTAGATGCTTTTCGTGAAACTCATTACAGTCATAACAGCTGCTGTCTTCAAAGATAAGTGCCAGTGGACCTTTAAATATGGATAGATCATCTGCTTTGGTGAACAGCTTATGATCACGGAATTGATAGATATCGTTGGACAGATTTCTTTCTAAATATTCTGCCAGAGTGATCTTCTGGTAATGTTTTTCTGCCACATAAGACAATATCTTCTTAAATCGCTCAGGTGAACGGTATCCGTTTACACGCACAACGGTCTTGTTTTGCTTGTCGAGAAACAGGATGGCGGGTGTGGCAAATACATTCAGTTTTTGCGACAGCTCTTTCTCATTCATCGTAGTGTTTTCATTAAATACTATCTCTCTATCCCCACGGGCATTGATAGAGATGGTGTCGAAATGCTCCTGTACATAAGATGAGATGGTCTTAGATTCAAAGGATTCTGTGAGCATAGCATCACAATACGGACAGCCATTGAGCTGGAAGAAAAGAATCACATGCTTATTGGCAGCAGCGGCCTCATCCACGTCATCCTGGATTTCCAGAAAGCTCTCCTTAAACCAGCCGGGCGCATTATGCATCACAGAGCCCGTAAGCTTGCCCCGCTTAGGCTCCTCTGCCTGCGCCCAGCCTATGGCGGATAGGGTAAACATCACTCCAAGTAGAGCCGATATAAATCGCCGTATCATCTCTTCACTCCCTAGATATTATTATTTGGATAATTTTGTATTGTGATAAAAATTTTAGTTAAGAGCAATGTGAAAGGGGGAGTTAGTGCAGAAAAAGCAAAACGGGGTGAGAACACAGATTATTCAACTATTCAGGCGGTTTGACATACTATAAATGGTATATATACTAAAGGTTATGTGGGAGATATACGAGCACAGGAATCTTGCCAAGCAATTGAAATCATTGCCTATTGATGTCCTCAAGCGATATGAGAAGTGGAAGGATATCGTGATGATCTCAGGGCCTAAAGGACTTCGCCTGATAAAGGGGTTCCATGATGAGTCTCTATCGGGTGAGTGGAAAGGGCATCGCTCATCGCGACTTGGTGCTAAATACCGGGTTATCTATCAGATTCGTGAGTCTGAAATTTTGGTACAGGTGGTGAATCTCACAGCACATGACTACCGGAAGAAGTGACATGAAAGATTATCGAAAGGCAAAAAAACAGGCAGAAGTAACCGTCGGTGAGTCGGTAAAGATTATCCGCGAGTTACAAGAGATGAGTCAAAACGAACTGGCACAGTTGACCGGTATCCCCCAGTCAACCATTTCGGCCATTGAGAATGATCGGGTGAAGCTGGGTGTCGAGCGGGCAAAGGTGCTGGCAAAAGCCTTACGCTGCCATCCTGCTGTACTGGTATTCCCCGGCTGGGAACAGGACCAGCAGTCAGCAGCGTAAATCGATTCATCTACACTTCAATAAGCTTTCTGCTGTACTCGCTGTTGATCTTCTCCGCGTCCTCTGCGTTAAAGTCTCTTGATCGTATCTAACCCGCCACCCCACTCTCAAACTCCATCGCCGCCTGCCTCCTAACCTCCACCCGATACTCCTCCCAGGCCTGCTTGATCGCATCCTGCTTCAACACCAGATGATTCACAAAGGTCGCGGTCTTCAGCTCCCCCGGTGCATTGGTCGAGCTCACCTTGGAGAAGACATACTCGTGGTTGACCATGTCCTTGAAGGCACCGGCGGACTTGGAGGGCATGATGAAGAGGATCTGCAGGTTCAGGGTCTTGCTCAGGTATTCGATCACCGCGCGGGCGCGGATCTCGTCCATCTTGGCGAAGGATTCGTCGATGATCACCGAACGCAGGTGATGGTCGCCGTCGCGGAACTTGAACGCCGAGCTGATGGCTGCGGCGCGGATCACATAGGCCGGGGTCTCCAGCTGGCCGCCGGAGCCGGTGCCGTACTGGCTGAGGGCGATGGGATCACCGGTGGAGGTGTGCTTGAAGATCTCGTAGCGACGGTAGTTGCGGTAGTCGGCGATCTCGGCCAGACGCGCCTCGGCGGTGGCGCGGTCATCACTCAATAGCAGGTTCATGATCTCGTCACGCACCTTCTCTTCGTCACGTCCCAGATCTGCATCGAACAGATCCTGGCCTTCGCCCAGACCCTCCATCGCCATCACCGCCTTGAAGAAGGCGTGGTAGCGTTTGTAGTGCGGCACCCAGTCCCAGCCAAAGCTGAAGCGGTCGTCGCCGAACTTACACACCTCCAGTTCGTCGTTCATCATCTTCAGGGTGCGTTCGCCGTCTTCGATCGCCGCGTAGAGGCGCTGACAGAAGGAGGCGGTGAAGGCGTTGTTGACCGCCGCCTTGGCGTCGTCCAGGCGTGACTCCACATCCGCCAGACCGCTGTCCTTCTGCTGTTGCAGCTGGCGGCGGATCTGCGTCATCAGGTGGCGCAGGCTGTCGACGGTATGGGAGATCGAGGGGCTGTCGTCCTCTTCGTTGACGGCATTGGTATCGATGCGTTCGTTGGGGCGTGACTCCTGGTTGTAGTCACGTATGACGCTGTTGAATTGATCGCGCTCTTTCTGCTGCTGGCGTTTCAGGCTCTCACCCTTACGCAGGTAGTCCGCCAGTTCCAGTTCGGTGGTCGCGGCCTCTTCACGCAGGCTCTCTACCGCCACCTCGATGTTGTAGTCCTTGCGCAGGACGAGGATGGCGTTCAGTTGGCGCTGTTGTTCGGCCACCTGTGCGATGGCGATGTCCAGCTCGGCCTTGAAACGCAGCCCATCATCCTGTGCCTGGCTGCGCGCCTGTTCCAGCTTGCCCTCACCACGCAGCAATTCTGTACGTTCCTTGTCCAGCCTCTTCAGCTCGGCCTTGACCTTGTCCAGCGCCTCGTCGAGGGCCTTGATATTGCCCATGTCGAGGGTGGCGATGCTCTCCTGGTGTACGCTGCTCTCCTGCGCCAGTCGGGACAGTTGCTGGCTCTGGGCCTCCACATTCTCACTGCGGAAGGCCATGGCCAGTCGACTCAGACCGCGCAGTCGGGCCAGTTCGTTGTCTGTATCCGATAGCTTCAGCTCCAGCTGGCTTAGCTCTTCTTCGCGTTTCTTTAGTCGCAGTGCACGGGCATTCTTACCGAAGGTGAGATCCGACTCGTTGGCACCACAGTGGAACATGGCGTAGTTGGCCGAGCCCTGGCCATCGCGGGTGACGCCGCGCTTACTGTTACGCAGGGCCTCGGTATCCTCGACCATCTGCACGCTACCATAACTGGCGGCCACATAGGCCTGCGCCACCTCGTGATCGATCTCCAGCTGTTGCACGATGGAGTCACCATCAACACTGCGATTCTGCATATCCCGCTGTGCCAGATGGCCCTGGATCACCTTGGCGTTGGTACCACTGGTACGCTGCACCAGGGAGATGGCCTCGGCCTCATGCTCCGGGTTGACGATGATGTTAAAGCGGTTGCCACCCATATAGCCTTCGATGGCCGACTGCCAGGCCATGTCTTTGACCTCAATGAGATCACAGAGGACGCGGGCATTGGCCTTGGGCAGTTGTTTATGCAGCGCCTCCAGGGCGATGCTGATGCTGCGCGGGTAGTCGATACCACCGCCCAGTTTGATCTGGCTCACCTGTTCACCCAGTACGCGGCGCTGTTCCTGCATCTCGCTCTGGCGACTGCTCAGCTCACCGATGATGCGTTCGATCTGACTGCCAAGGCTGTCGTCGGAACTGTTGAGCCACTGTTGCAGGTGTTGTTGCAGGCTATCGATGCCGTCGAGTTTTTCTACCAGTTGGCTGATCTGTTGCGGTTCCAGTTCACTGGCCTGACTCATCTGTTTTAACAGGGCGGTGATCACATCGAGATCCACATCCAGTAGCTGTTTCGCCAATGGCTGCAACTGTCCCAGCGAGAGTGTGGTGGTCTGGTGCCGACTGAGCAGATCCTTCGCATCCAGCAGGCTTTGCAGTTGCTGACGGTTGGTTTTTAATTGATTCAGTGCCGAGGCGAGGCTCGCGGCCTGCGTCGCCGCCTGTTGCATCAGCTCTTCGATCTGGCGTTCCAGATCATCCTTGCGGCGTGCGGCATCATGCTGGCGACGTTCGCCATCGATGGTCTGGCGTTTCTCTTCCAGTGCGCGCAGTTGCGCATCGATGTCCTTGATGCGTGTGCTATTGCTGCTTAAGGCGTCGGCCAGATCGTCCAGCGTCGACTGTTGTGTGTCG
>JAOUJT010000088.1 GCA_029883105.1 Gammaproteobacteria bacterium | reverse complement strand
TCACCCTCGGCACCGAATTTACGACTGCCGCCACTGTAATAACCCAGCCCTGGGCTATACAGCACCCTGCGCATGTACTCATCAAAGGCTATGGCACCACCTGCTTCATGTATCTGCGATACCAGCTGGGAGATGAGGGCTTCACTATGGGAACGGGCATCCGCATCCGGCGGCGGAAAATCGGCCAGCGCCTGCCGGGTTTGTTGCAGACGCTCAGACATGGATGGGTTTGGATCGATAGACTTCAAGCTGGGACTGTCCCGATGGTGATTTTTTTATTACAGTGTGCGACTCAATATCGAGGCAACGAGCATATCACAGCTAATGACAGACAAGGTGGTCTTAATCACAGGCGCGGCACATCGTATCGGTGCCACCGTTGCCCGAACCCTGCATGCCCAGGGGATGAACATCGTTATCCACTACCGCTCCTCGCGGACAGGTGCCCAGGCACTGCAAAAGGAGCTGCAGGCGCAGCGTGCGAACTCGGTGGTCTTGGTACAGGCAGATCTGCTGGAGATCAGCAAACTGCCGGCTCTGGTGAAGGAGGCCCATACGGCCTGGGGCCGCCTGGATGTGCTGATCAATAATGCCTCCACCTTCTACCCGACCGAGATCGGTAAGGTGGATGAGGCCGTATGGGATGACCTCATGGGCAGTAACCTCAAAGCCCCCTTCTTTCTCGCCCAGGCAGCCGCTCCCTTGTTGAAACAGACCCAGGGTTGCATCGTCAATATCGTTGACATCCATGCAGAGCGTCCCCTAAAGGCACACCCGGTTTACTCCATGGCCAAGGCGGGGCTGGCGATGATGACCAAGTCACTGGCGGGGGAGCTGGGACCGGAGATCAGGGTAAATGGTGTCGCCCCTGGTGCAATACTCTGGCCGGAAAACGAGATGGACGATGTCACCAAGCAACGCATCATCTCACGCACCTTTCTCAAGCGTCAGGGTGACGCCATGGATATTGCCCGAACCATACGCTTTCTGGTTGAAGATGCGCCCTATATTAGTGGTCAGATCCTCGCGGTGGACGGGGGCCGCTCATTAAATAGCTAGACCTGGGGTGCTAGCCAGCCTTGCAGAACCTGTTGCAACACATCCATTTTTATCGGCTTGGGCAGGTGGTCATCCATACCGGCGGCCAGACAATTCTCTTTATCTGCCATACCGGCGTCGGCCGTCATCGCCAGTATTGGCACATGCCCATCCATAAACTCCCGTATCTGGCGTGTCGCCTCATACCCATCCATCACTGGCATATGCAGATCCATCAGTACCAAATCGATGGGCTGACTCTTCATCACATCCACACCGACTTGACCATTGACAGCCACCACGACCTCGTAGCCCATTTTCTCCAACATCGCCTGAGCAACCATCTGATTTACAGGGTTGTCTTCCACCAGAAGGATTTTCTTCATCTCACCGCCTAAAGTCGATACAGGAATTTTAGCTGTCTGCTCTAAATCATATAGATATCGAAATATACTATCCAGTGACATCGGCAATAACGGCCTGCGAACCATCAGCACTCGTTCATCGAAGTCAGATTCCCTTCGTTCTTCCGCATCCTGTATCAACAATAGATGCTCGGTTGGTGCGGCGATCTTTAGCCATTCATTGATATTCTCAACGGTGTCGACATCGCTTTCACCGCACACTATTAAAGAACCCTTTAAACCCTGCCCCTCTATATCCAACATGAACTGTGAACGTATTATCTGCTTAATGTGCGCACCATGACGCTGCATATATCGAAGCAGATCCTCATCCTCGACATCCACACACACAACGTCCCGATCCTGTAACCAGGTCACGGCATCCTGCATCACCTCGTTGGACTTTAAAAAAGGTATGCTCATGCTAAACCGACTTCCCTCGCCCCTGATTGATTCGAGCGTAATCTGCCCTTGCATACGCTCTACCAGATGTTTGACGATACTCAGGCCCAGCCCGGTACCACCAAACTCACGACTGATGCTGTTATCCTCTTGTATAAAGGGTTCGAAAACCGTATCCAATTTGCCCGCTGAGATACCGATACCCGTATCGGCAATCGTTATAGAGACTTCTATTCTGTCTGCGTTCAGCTCACGCCAGGAAGAAGTCATGCTTATGCTGCCGGTATGTGTAAATTTAATGGCATTGCTTAGCAGGTTATTGATCACCTGACGTAATCTATGAGCATCACCCACGAGGCTGGAGGGTAGTTCTTCTAACAAATCAAACTCAAGCTTCAGCCCCTTACCTGTAGCTTGACTAAAATATAGCTTCACCGACTCTTGCAACAAATGGGATAGTTCAAAACTCGATTCTTCCAATTCTATTTGTCCTGATTCGACCTTGGACATATCGAGCAGATCATCAACAATGTGCAGAAGATCTACCGCCGACTTATTGGCTATGGTGATTAAATCCTTATGTTCACCGTTCTGTATTTCCACCGCCAACAAATCAAGCATTCCCATCACCGCATGCAAAGGGGTGCGTATTTCATGGCTCATCATGGAGAGGAAATTGGATTTTGCTTCATTGGCAATTTCAGCCTTGATCTTGGCACTCGTCAATTGCCTTTCATGTTCCCTTTGCTCGCTCACATCTCGCATGGTGGCGGCAAAATATTTATGTTCTGAAAAGCTAAGTTTATCGAGGCTAAGTTCCACGGCGAAGCTGGTACCATCCTTGCGCTGTGCCTTCAAGTCACGGTACATACCCATAAAACCCATACTTCCAGATTCTACGGCATGGTGCATATATTGATCATGATGCACAGAGTATGGTGCTGGCATCAACATACTGACATTCTTGCCGATCAGCTCTGTTGGCTCATACCCTAGCATCGAACAGAGGCTTGGATTTACATCCCTCATAAACCCATCCTCATCAGCGATAACGATGCCTTCCTTCACCACTTCAAACAGTGCTGCCAGCTTGGCTTCGCTCTCTTCTAAGTCTTTGATTTGCTTTTTTTCCTGCCTGAATATCCCGGCAATAGAACGACCCAGCTCGCCCAGCTCATCGTCGCGATGGATGGGCAACTCGCCTTCATCGCCGCTGGATTCAAAATTCCTTATGGCTTTGCGCATTTGCTCTGTGGTCTGCGACAGGTGCTTTAGATAAAGGTAAAAAAGGATGGAGAGAAAAAAACCACATACCAGCAGAACAACATCCAAAATATCGTTTTTGTGACTGTGATCCTGAACATCATGGGCTAGAATGATCAGCCCAGCGAGGAGCAGAGGCACCGCCACGACAAATGTGGAGATACTTTTACTTGAATATTTCATGACTGCTGACACTAGATGTTATTATATTGCGACTGATTTAGTCAGAAATGCAGCGCACTGACAAGTTATTTCTCTTTCAGCAACCGCTCCAACTGGCTTTTTATTTCAGCATTCTGCCAGTCTACTGCGCCAAACAAAGCATATCGGACATGTCCCTGTCGATCGATGACGAAACTGGTAGGAAAGGCGAACACATCCCATCGCCTCAGTGCCGCACCATCTCTATCCAAAAGAACCGGGAAATCTACTGCGCCCCGGGTCTGCAGAAACATCTCTATTTGCACTTCAGATTCGGCCATATTGACGGCCAGAATCTCCAGCCCCTGAGGTTTCAGGTCCTGATATAGACCTTGCATGGAAGGCATTTCATGCACACAGGGCGGACACCAGGTGGCCCAGAAGTTTACCAGCACCACCTTACCCTGCTCTGCCACCAGCGAACGAACGGCCCCTTGATATTGTTGTAACTGTAAGGGTGGTGGTTGAGGACTGCCAGCATAGGGACTCAGGCTTCGTTCTTTCTTACCTGGCCCAGGCTTTCGTCTGGAGATTTCACCCATCGGCGCGAACCTGTTTTTTTCTACATACTGCAAACGCAACATGGCCTTTAATAGCCGTTGTGGTAGCTGCTTCGTCAAGCGATTTTCATAATCATCGGCATCAGCTCGGAACCAAAACCGGTCCCTCACCTGCGGCAGGCGTTGTGTGAACGCATCACTACCACCGTCATGCAACGCCGACATCATCTCCGTCAATCGCCATCGCACGGGGGAAAGTTCTGGCTGCAAGAGATAGATAGCCTGATTGGTGAGTTTGAGTATAGGCAGTAGTCGAGCGGGCTCACCGGGATTTGGCGTTTCCTCATAGAGTTTGGGGTGCAACAGGATAATGCCTGCCAATTGGCCTTGCTGTTGTTGCCACTCGCGAGCACCTCGTAATACAGGTACCGCACCGCGCCCCGGTGCCAGCAAATAAACCTGTGCCTTGTCTTTACTCGCAGCCTTAATCACCCTGGCGACATCGAGGGCCGGCATACTCTCCATACTGCTTGGCGCCAGGGGCAAGAAACGCGCCGCAAACAGATCCACCAACCACACCTCTACACCCTGCTTCGCCAGTTGTACTGCCAGTTGTTGATCTTCCATCTTCAGTCCGGTTTCGGAAGGAAACCACAGTAGGCGTACTGAAGTCGAGCGGCCGTATACCTCTATCGGTATCTCATCACCTTCTGACGTGGTGATCGGTTCTTCAGTGCCAATAGCAACTGCCGAATAGACACTCATACCGGTAAGTAACATCAACACAATCAGGAAGTTTCGACTCATACGCTTGGCTCAAAAGGTTTATCTGCCTTAACATACACACATAACAGTGTTATGCAATTCTTGCATGAATACGCTAGTATACAACGCAGAAAAGAACGCTAGCCTATCTCTTGGCGCATACAGTAAGAACAGGAATAACGATGATTAAAAAAGCGATTGGTTTAATTTTACTGTCCGTAATGGGCATGCAAGCCCAGGCAGCGGAAGACAGCGCCAACTATTATGGGCTCACACTAATGCAGATCAATGCCAGCGTGCCTACTTCTATCGCACCTACCGGCGTGATGTTGCGTCTGGGACATCGATTTTCCTATGATTTCGCCATGGAATTCCATACTGGAACGACACAGTCAAACACCTCCCCCAGCATAGACCGCTCCAACAGCATCTTTCTGCGCTGGAGTGCTCCCTATGAGCGCTTCCAGCTTTACACCTTGATCGGTATGAGCCGAATTAGTTATACCACTGAGGGAACACAGTCTTCTCTGGACAGCACCTCATACGGCGCTGGTGCGATCTTTGAAACCAAGGGTCCCTATCACATCATGCTGGAATGGGTTAACTACGTCTCATCCAGCAGCGCCAGCACCAACTCTGTTAATCTTGGTTTTGTACGCTACTTCTAGACAGATATCTGCGGATGATGGTCAGGGCCATCATCCGTTACATGCAGATCTAATCTCTATATCATTTGTTTACAATAATAACTCCCTTCCGGTTAAAAGCCTCAAACCTGATCATGCTCGCCACGGTAAGCGTTTATGATTAAAGGTATCTGCCTCGATCTGTTTCATACCCTGGTAGATGTAGCTCAGGTTCCAGAACAAGTCGGCCGATTTACCGCAGACATCCTGGGACTGGATCGAGAAGCATGGCATAGCGCCTGTTTTGGCGATGCCCATGAAATCACCCGCAAAACTGATCACTACACCTCCATCAAGCTGCTGGCTCATAGCCTGGATCCCTCTATTCCAGACAAGCTTATCCACGAGGCCGTCGACGAACGTCAGCGTCGTTTTGACTACGCCTTAAAGAGAGTAGACGCGGATGTGTTAGACGCATTGTCAGATTTGAACAAGCTCGGTATGAAACTGGCGTTGGTGTCCAATGCCTCGACCAGTGAGGTATCAGCCTGGAGTCATTCACCCCTGGCAAAATTCTTTCATACCGTCGTATTCAGTTGTGATGTAGGTATGCGCAAGCCACAAACGGGCATCTATGATTACGCCTTGAATGCCATGCAGCTATCAGCAGACGAATGCCTGTTTGTCGGCGATGGAGGTAGCGATGAACATCTGGGTGCCCGCGCGGTCGGTTTGAAACCCATCTTAATCACGAAACATGTTTATCAAGAGAGTAAGCTTGTAGCACAACGTGCCCGGGTAGATTATGAGATAGCACATTTGCATGAGCTACTGCCCTTGCTAAACGACGGACATAAAAAAAGGCCGTAAACCGTAACCCGGCTTACGACCTCCTTCAAAAGAGGCTCTACACCATCTCTTTGGCACCCTTAAGGGGCAGGATCTTCACGACATTACGGGCCGGTTTGGCCTTAAAGACAGTCTCTTCGCCATTGAAGGGATTGATGCCTTTACGTGCCTTAGTAGCAGGCTTGCGTACTACCTTCATCTTCAACAGGCCGGGCAAAGTAAATACACCCGCACCACCTTTTTTCAGATGCCCTTCCGCGATCTCGGCCAGTGCAGAGAAAACAGCATCGATATCTTTTTTCTTCATTTCAGTCTTTTCTGCAATGGTTGCATACAGTGCGGACTTGGTCATGGGGTCCTTAATTGCTGTAACTTTCTTACGCACAGCGGTAACAACCTTCTTCTTTGTCGCCTTCTTCTTTGCAGCCTTTTTCTTCGTTGCCATGAATTACTCCTAAGATAACAATGGGTACTGGCCAGTTTGATTCGGTGTTTAAGGTGATTAGTAACGGGTACAACAGGTACCTTCACCACAAAAAATGTCCTTATAATGGGAACGAATTCACCATAACAGCGATTTTATGTGGATTTTCGAATTTGTAAATAAGTATTTAGGGGTAAATGGTGATTCGTTACATCGATATAACGGTTGCAGGGCAAGGATTGCACATATTTACCGATAAAGTCGCATCCCTGGTGGCTGAAGCGAATATCGCACAGGGTTTGTGTACCTTGCTCGTGCAACATACTTCTGCCAGCCTGATTATTCAGGAAAATGCCGATCCCTCTGCTCGCCGGGATCTGGAAAACTGGTTAAATCGCCTGGTGCCTGAGGCCGACCCGCTCTACACCCATACCCTGGAAGGCGATGATGACATGCCGGCGCACATCAAATCCACACTCACCGCCAGCAGTCTGTCGATACCCATCGATCGTGGTCGACTGGCTCTAGGCACCTGGCAAGGGATCTATCTGTGGGAGCATCGTCGTATGCGTGGGCAACGACGTATCGTTGTCCATTTGAGCGAATAGACCATAGCAAGCCTTAGATCAGTGCAGCTCGAAACCACTTTGTGATTCGGCCAGCAGTTCCTGAGATGGGGCCGGTGAGGCATGGTGAGCAACCATGAACCAACCCTCGTTGGTCTTGCGAAAAATATTCGTGGTATTGATCTCGGCAGTCTCTTCACCCTCCTCATGATCCCAACTCATGATCTCCAGTAGACTATGTACCGCCAGGCCTCCTTCCTCTATACGCTGGCTATGCTCCAGTTTAACCGACATCCCCCTGCTTTGCTGTAACACCTCCTGCCAACTGGTATAGACCGCTTTATAGCCTATAACCCTGGGACCAAAGGGGTGAATGCACTCTATGGCATGGTCCATTAACCAGACCGACATCAAGGCCTCTTGATCGCCTTGCATAAATGCCTGGTAATAGGCGGCTTCTGCGGCATCTGCGCTATCGAATCCCAAAATCATATTCCTCGCTTCAATTCTGGGGCATAGTGCTATGCATTGATGGGCTTGGCAAGGCCACGTAGGCATAATAGAAAATATGAAGATACCACTCTGTGATACAGCACAATTGAGTAACTGCCGTGGTTTTGAATTAGAGCTAGACGGAAAGGCCCTCAGTGGATTCATCATACGTGACGGGGCACAAATCCGGGCGTACCAAAACCGCTGTCCCCATATCGGTATAGAGCTCAACTGGTTAGCGGATCAGTTTCTGGATCTGCAAGGTGAGCATATTATTTGTGCCACGCATGGTGCCCTTTTTCGGCTCTATGATGGTCACTGCATCGCTGGCCCCTGCGTTGGCCAGGCCCTGCAACCCATCTCCACATTGGTAGAAGATGGCCACATCTACCTACACTTGCCTGAACATCTGTGATTTTTTTATCCGTCAAAATTCGTTAAAAAGGCTAATATTATCTTTGTATGTGCCAATATAGCTACAAGCTCACAGAAAGGCGCTGGTATCGGACATCAAATCTGAAAGCTCGATTGTCTACCTCTGCGTGGATTTGATAGCATAGCGGCAGCCGCTTAATTTACTGCGGTAATTACAACATTGTTCACAATCAGAAATTCTCTTAGGGAGTGTTAATGCGATTTTTTACGGCCTTATTACTAAGCCTATCTCTTACTACCATCGCATTCGCTGAAACTGTCTATGTCGACGACAGCCTGCGTGTTGGTGTACGTCCGGAACCCGATAACAGCTATTCACCTACCAGCGTGGTTGTCTCCGGCATGATCCTTGATGTGCTGGAGCGTAAGGGCAGTTACATGCTTATCCGCACCCCCAGCGGAGTCGAAGGCTGGGTCAGCAATAGCTATGTGACAAAGAAAAAACCCGCCCAAATCCTGCTCGAAGAACTCAAACAACAGGAAAAGACTCTGCAAGAAACCATTGATGTGTTAAATGCCCGCATCGAAAGCCTGTCACAAAGTGAAAGATTATTACGCAATAAGCTCAGTGAAATGGAACAGGAAAACAGCGACGTAAAAGAGCAATTGAATGAGGATTCACGTATCGCTGGCCTGTTAAGTGGTAGTACTACCCCATGGTGGTCGAACCTGATCTTTCTCATCCTGCTAAGTATTACGGCTTTCTACACTGGCATCGTATGGTTTCGTCGTCATCTGGCAAAGAAACACGGCGGTTTGAGTATTTGATCTATAACGCGGGCAATTGCCCGCGTTTTTATTCCTCAGCAGGTAAACAATGACGCCGCAAAGGTGCCATGCTCGGCAATATAGAGCCGCAGCTCATCGCTGAACTCCTCAACCACTGAATTCTGCACCGACGATCTTTGTAATAAAGTCTGCTGCCAATGATCCACCTTAGGGGTATCTTGATAAAGCCCTGCCATCTCATGCCAACTCCCTAGTATCTCAAAACGCATAAAGACTGGCGCTATCGCGGCATCGACCAAGGAAAATTCTTCTCCATTAAAATACGCTCCCGTCGTCAACTGCTGTTCCAATTGCCTCAGCTTGGTCCGAATCGCCTCGTCTGCCTTGTGATATTCTTCTTCAGTGGCTGCGATCATGAGTTGATACTGATCAATAATCAGATTAGAGGTGAATTCTATCCAGGCACGGTTCTGTGCCTTGGCCAAAGGATCCGCCGGATGTAGTGACGGAGAATTTACTTCATCCAGATAATCGTTAATCACCGCAGACTCAAACAACACCTCATCACCAACCCTCAACACTGGCACCTTACCCAAAGGTGAGATCTGCAAAAACCATTCTGGTGGCTCTGCCAAATCGATGTAGGTAATATCGAACTCGACGCCCTTCTCCAATAAAGTGATAACCGAACGCTGCACAAAAGGACAAAGCTTAAAGCTGATCAATTCAGGCTTAGGGCTAATGGCCATCTTTACTTTCTCCTTTACATTGCTAAATCATATATGACAAAAAGATAAAGCCTTCATCCTGGTGGCCAGTGGAACTGTCTACCTGCCAGAAGATGTACATGTAGATGATAGACCGTTTGCCCACCGTGATCATTGGTATTGATATTAATCCTATAGCCATCTTCCGCAACGCCCAGATCATTGGCAATATATTTTGCCCGTAACAACAGTTTTCCCAGCAGTGCTTCATCGCCTTCCTTAAAGCCATTAAGATTACTCACATGCTGTCTGGGGATGATCAGGATATGTATCGGTGCCTGCGGATGGATATCCCTAAAAGCAATAACATCTTCGTCTTCATATACAATCTCTGCTGCGATCTCCCCATCAGCGATTTGGCAGAATAG
>JAOUJT010000118.1 GCA_029883105.1 Gammaproteobacteria bacterium | reverse complement strand
ACATGACATTTACTGATTCATCCCGTTTATATATAAGGCCACTTGTAGGTTATGCCCTACTAATATCAGATATATTTTCATTACTATAAAATACCGATGAATAAATGCCACCTACATCACAACTTTGCACGAATATATCGAATAAATTGGGAATCGAAACTGATAAATAACTTGTTACACAAATAATAATCACCAAGGAATCAAACCATGAAAAATATCGCACATACAGTTTTATTTATGATTATCGCTCTTACACTATCTGCTTGTACGGCCGCACCGGGTTCCGGTAGCGCCGGAAATCAGGGCAGCATAGCCAGTCCTGTTTCTATCGGTAGCTATCCTGTCACCAGTCACGCCGGCACAGTCGATGTGTTTGGCATTAATAGTGGATCTAGCTACTACCGGGTGGATGGCATCAGTCCTGGCGGCACCTATACGGTCAGCCTCACCAGTACAACAGGTAATGTTTCATTAGATGTCTACGATAGCAGCGACTTCTTTACAGACACACTCTGTTTTGATTTCGCTTTTGACATTGTAGGTGATCGTACCTGTACAACATCAACCTTCGGTCCAGTCACTGGCACCTCTCTTTACATCGAAGTATCTTCTGATTTCAACAACACAGCCACTAGCAACTTCAATATCTCCGTTCAATAGACCCCATTACACTAGTAGTAGGGAGTTACAGTCTACGGACTTGGATAAGGGTAGCGGGCATGGATCAACTCTAGGCCCGTTACTATTTCACTACTTAATTCCACATCGATACTCGCAATATTCTCCTTTAACTGTCCCATGGTCGTCGCGCCAATAATGTTGGCCGTAACAAAGGGACGGCTGTTCACATAGGCAAGCGCCATCTGCGCCAGACTTAAACTATTCTTTTCTGCCAGAGCCGCATACTCTGCCGTTGCGGCCACCGCCTGTTCACTCATGTAACGACTATAATCCGGCCATTTCGTTATACGTGCGCCTTCTGGTTTTGCGCCATTTAAATATTTCCCCGATAAGACACCAAAACCCAGAGGCGAATAAGCCAGCAGACCAACCTGCTCCCGCAGCGCTACCTCGGCGCCACCCACCTCGAAGCTGCGATTCAACAGGCTATAGGGGTTTTGTATACTCACCACACGGGACAGACCCATGCGTTCGGCCACCTGCAGGAACTTCATCGTGCCCCAGGCGGTTTCATTGGATAGGCCGATGTGACGGATCTTGCCCTTCTCTATCTGTTCCGCCAAAACCTGCAAGGTCTCTTCTATCGGCGTAAAATCATCGTCTCCCTTACCCTGGTAGCCCAGGGTGCCAAAGAAATTGGTCTTGCGCTCCGGCCAGTGCAGTTGATAGAGATCGATGTAGTCGGTTTGCAAGCGACTGAGACTGGCATCCAGTGCGGCCTCGATATTTTGACGATCAAAACGCGAGCGGCCATTGCGTATATGATCTACCCAGCCCTCACCGGGACCGGCTATCTTGCTGGCGAGGATGATCTGATCACGTTTGCCACGGTGTTGCAGCCAATGTCCGATAATGGTTTCGGTACTGCCATAGGTCGTAGCTTGCGGAGGGATGGAGTAGAGCTCAGCGGTATCAAAGAAATTCACCCCCTGATCGAGGGCGTAATCCATCTGCTCAAAGGCCTCGGCCTGGGTATTCTGCTCACCCCAGGTCATGGTGCCCAGACAGATCGCACTAACATCTATATCGCTACTACCCAGTTTATTAAATTTCATTCTCTGTAAGTGTCTCTGTTTGTTATCGATAGGAACAGTATATGTCGCCCGGGGTATATCTTCAGTGAAAACTGTTTACTCTCTCACACTAAATTCATCGCGGGTTCTATACCCTTACCAAACTACAGATATCTGATATAGTCCGCGCAAATGATGATCCCCCAAGGAGATACAATGAAACATTTAATCTTGTTACTGGCCACCCTGCTACCATTTTCTGTTGTGCAGGCCGGAGAACCCTCGGCCATGTTCGGTCAGGAGCTGGCCAGCGTCTCCAAGCCCGATGAGATCAATATCGACTTTTATGTTGATCCGTTAAGTACCGTACCAAACTATATTCGTGTCGGCCTCGACGACGGCGAAATCATGGTCGATTACAGCGGTAGTCAAAGCCTCAGCTACAAGTGGTTTATCAATAAGGAGCTGGCCCTCTATGGTGGCCTGGGACTGAATGCCAGTACCGCTGATCAGATCATCATCGGTGGCGCCTATACCATCAATAACGACAATATCCGCTTTAATATCAATCCGGTCATCAATGCCGGTGGCGGTACTACCCAGACCGACCTCTATCTGGGTGCCTTCATGAAGTTCGATGGAATTAAAGATAAAAAGATGATGTTCGGTGCGCAATACCATGCGGATCTGACCAATTCAACAAATAGTGGAGTCACTCTGGGTCTGCGCTGGCTGGCGCGCAAGGACATCACCATCGACCTGGCGCTGTTCAATGCCAACCAGCTGGATTTCCCCGGTGTATTCGCGATAAACATGGCCTTCTAACTGGACAAAAAGCCAGCAGATCGGTCACCATACGCCCCCTTACTCAGGGGGCATTTTTTATGGCAGATTCCACTCCACACAAGGTTGGCTTTATCAGCCTCGGTTGCCCCAAGGCCACCGTCGACTCCGAACTGATCCTGACCCAACTGCGGGCCGAAGGCTATGATCTGGTGGGCGACTACGAGGGTGCCGATCTGGTGGTCGTCAACACCTGTGGTTTTATCGACGATGCGGTGGAAGAGTCGCTGGATACCATCGGCGAGGCACTGAGTGAAAATGGCAAGGTGATCGTCACCGGCTGTCTGGGTGCCAAGGGCGATATCGTCAAACAAACCCATCCTCAGGTGCTGGCGGTCACCGGCCCGCATGCCACCGCCGAGGTGATGCAGCACATCCATACCCATCTGCCCCCCGCGCATGATCCCTTTGAGAGCCTGATCCCACCCGGTGGCATCAAGCTCACCCCGCGTCACTATGCATACATGAAGATCTCCGAGGGGTGTAACCACCGTTGCAGCTTCTGCATCATCCCCAAGCTACGTGGTGATCTGGTGAGCCGTCCCATCGGTGAGGTGATGCAGGAGGCAGAGAATCTGGTCAATGCCGGGGTACGTGAGTTACTGGTGGTCTCACAGGACACCAGCGCCTACGGTCTGGATCTGAAATACCGCACCGACTTCTGGAACGGTCGCCCGCTCAAAACCCGCTTTAAAGAGCTGGTGGAAAATATGGGCGAACTGGATGCCTGGGTCAGGTTGCACTACGTCTACCCCTACCCGCATGTGGACGACATCATCCCCTACATGGCCGAAGGCAAGGTACTGCCCTATCTGGACATCCCCCTACAGCATGCCAACCGTGAAGTGCTAAAGAATATGAAACGCCCCGCCAACGCCGAGAATGTGCTCAAGCGCATTGAAGGCTGGCGTGATGTCTGTCCCGACATCACCCTGCGTTCTACTTTTATTGTCGGCTTCCCTGGTGAGACCGAGGCCCAGTTCGAGGAGTTGTTGGACTTTCTAAAAGTGGCACGCCTGGATCGTGTGGGCGCCTTTGCCTACTCCCCGGTGGAGGGTGCCGATGCCAATGCCCTGCCCAATCATGTCCCTCCACATATACAGGAAGAGCGTCTGGAACGCTTCATGGAACTGCAGGCCGCCATTAGCGCAGACAAATTACAGGACAAGATCGGTAGAAAGATGGTGGTACTGGTGGATGAACTGGCAGAGGATGGCGTCATCGCCCGTAGTGAGGCCGATGCCCCCGAGATCGACGGCATGGTGTTTGTACAAACTGATGATGCGGATATTGAGATCGGTGACTTTATCGAGGTCGAAATAAAAGCGGCTGACGAACATGATCTTTGGGCAGAACCCGCAAAAAATTAGGATTCACGTCGGCCACGGGCCGACCTATAGGGCGTGCCATGCACGCCGATTGTTAACCGTAACTATCCGATGCGATGTCGGCCACGGCCCGACCTATAAGCTGACAAAAAAGCCATTGTAGTGTGAGCCCGGGTAATACACATCAACCATTTGGCTTAGTCTTGTTATCCAAAGGCAAAACATGCGCCGGATCATGATGCCGCTCTGCCACGCCTTCCCAGGTCTTTAGCCACTTGTTCAAGTCATTGGCGGCGATGGCCTTATGTACGTAATAGCCCTGCACCTGATCGGCGCCCAATGAGGTAAGCATTTGCAGGGTTTGCGCATTCTCAACCCCTTCGGCGACCACCTGTAGGTCGAGGATGTGTGCCAATTCAATAATCGCCTTAACGATGGAGGCATCGTCTTCGTCATTGATCATATTATTGATAAAGGACTGGTCTATTTTCAGTTCATCCACAGGCATGCGCTTTAGATAGGAGAGTGAGGAATAACCGGTACCAAAATCATCAATCGACAAACGTACTCCCTCTTTACTCAGCGTCTCCAGAGTATTCATCGCCAGGCTGGTCTCGGTCATAAATTCACTCTCGGTTATCTCCAGCGTCAGGGCGCTGGGGCGTAGATCGTATTGCCTTACCGAAGAGAGTACTCGCTGCAAAAAGCTGTCGTCCTGCAGACACTGTACGGATATATTCACCGCCACACCCATATTACGCCCCTTACTATGCCAGTCGGCGCACTGCTCCAAAGCATAATCCAGGGCCCAGTAGGTAATGGGCCGAATGAGATTATTCTGCTCTGCCAGAGGAATGAATTCTTCCGGAGAGACCACCCCATAACGGCTATGACGCCAACGCATCAGCGCCTCAACCGAAACAATATTATTGGTACGTAAGTCCAGCTTAGGTTGATAGTGAAGCAATAATTCATGTCCAATGGCTCGACGCAGACTGTTGGTCAGGGCCATCTTGCGCATACTTTTTTCTTCGTACTCCGAACTATAGAGGGCGTACTCCTCACCGGCCTCCTTGGCCACATGCATTGCCGTCTCGGCATTTTGTAGAATGGTCTCGCCCTCCCCTCCATGCGCAGGATAACTGGCAACCCCCATGTTCACGGATAGATCCACACTCTGTTCACCTGTATGCATAACGGTACGCAATTCGTCAGAGATGTTTTCTATGACCGGCAATACCTGGCCCTTTTCAAAACCTGGCAGAAAGATAGCGAACTCACCATTACCCAAATAGGCAATCACATTTTCTACGTACGCATCTGTGCGTTTTACCGCACGCAAAAGTCGTTTAGGTAGCTGACGCATGACCTCCTCGGATGCCTCTGTACCCAACAGATTCATAATGCTTTTAAAACGTTTCAGGCGTAAAAAAATGATCGACCAGCTACGAAACTGTGCTTGTGTCTGAGTATGACGAATTCGATCCAGCAACACATTACGGTTGGGCAGACCAGTCACCGCGTCTCGATTGCGAAACAGACGCAACAGTGACTCGGCAAGACGGGCATCGGCAAGGGTAAACAGACGTGCCCCTCGCTTGCGCCACGACAACTCTATGGTCCTGTCTCCATGTATGGAGGGCACATGCAAGGCCAGTCCACTTTGCTTGATGTGTACACGGTGCATAGGTTTGTCCAGTATCGTTACCTGCATCGGCTCGTAGACCTTTTGCAGCAACTCACGCCACTGCGCCGAAAGGTCTACCCGTTTACCTTCACCAAGCAGTGTCTCCAGTACCACTGGTAGATACTCTTCCAGCTCCTCCTTTTCACCACGTACGATGCGCTTCCAGAACCAGTGACGCGCTGGCAGATAGGCCCAGCCGATAGCCAGCACAGCGACCCCCAGGGCCTTGTCAGGACTGAGCTGCAAAAGGAACACCAGAACCGCATCCAGTGCGATGACAAACACCCCGCCGGTAAACCAGGCCAGGGTCTCCAGCCACCATTTTTCAATATTGAAACGGCGCTCGCCGTACATGCCCATCAGCAATCCGACGTAGATAAAAAACAGACTGCCTGACCATGCCCATAGCGCCATCGCTGGTTGTTGCAGATAGATGGCAGGAAGAAGGTGAACCATCGCCGCGATCACGATGGATATCATCAGACATAACAATAGCCATTTGTAATTGGCATGTTGCTCCGGCCAATCACTACTCAGCCGCCACTGACGTCTTGCGATCAGAATGGCCGTCACAATGATCGCCAACAGGGGCATTACGAAGGTATGCCCCATCCACTGAATAACTTGATATGACTCGTTTATCCATAGAGACACCACCACTACCAGAGACGCGGCCAGCAAACGTCCGCTATGTGCTCCTTTGGTCGCCAGAGCCAGGGCAGCGGTAAGGAGGAATAAAAATAGATACAGACTGCCACGCTGGATCTGTAATACCAACTCCAGTGTTGGCATTGGCAGGTAGAGCTCACGTCCCGCCATCACCGCCGAGCTGGCAAAAAACAACAAAGTAACCAGACCGTTAAGCGCAGTAATCCGCGCCTGTAGCCGACCACGTTGGCGCGACCAGATCCCCACTCCCATGAGGAAGGCCAGTGCCCCCAAAGCGTTATATAACCAGAAACGCAGGGGCAAGCTATGTAAGGGACGTTGCATATCTGCCTGCAACCAGAATAACTTGCCCTGTTTATCCAGTAGTCCTACACGTGCTGCGGACACGGCCTGTTGTAACTTTGCCTGATGCTGTAGATAACGATTAAAACCGGAATAATTTGAATGAGTAAAGTGGGGCACTGCTTGCAGGGTATCCTCACCCAGTGCCAACCTGGCCTTGTCCAGACGCAGATGACTTATCTGTGCGCCAGGATAGATACGCTCATGGGCTGGGCTATGCTCGTCTACCGCGACCAGCAAAAGCCCCTGTTGCGGGTGTGGCTCAAACTGCAATCCCAGCCATGGCTGATGAGTGAGGGTGAGCAAGCCCGCCACCAGCACGATCGCCGCCAATACCGCACTGCCAAACAGGATCTGTAAGGGGGTTAGATAACGAAAGAATATGTGTTGAGTCTGCATACCAGGGCTGCCGCGAAAATGATTGAGAGAAACGCTACACCTCTATCACCTTGATAAGTAGTAAGTGGTTCTAAAAATGAAAAAAAAGGCCGGTATAAAACCGGCCTTCTCTTGGCTGAACAGCTGGCTAGAATCGATGGATTCGCTTTAACCGGCTGTAGTTCCAGCATCTGCTCAATCTTGGGACCAAGGATCAACTCCATGGCGAATCCCATCTTGCCACCAGGCACCACGATTGTGTTGCGGCGAGACATAAAGGAGTCTGAAATCATGTTCAGCAGATGAGGGAAGTCCACACCGAACTTCTTCGGATTACGGAAGCGGATAACAATAAAGCTTTCGTCCGGGGTGGGGATGTCACGAGCGATAAAAGGATTCGAGGTATCCACCGTGGCTACACGCTGAAAGTTCACATCGGTACGAGAGAACTGCGGGGTGATGTGGTTCACGTAGTCGGGCATACGACGGAGGATGGTATCGACGATCACTTCGGCATCGTAACCACGCTCGGAGTTGTCGCGGAAGATCTTCTGTATCCACTCCAGGTTAACAATAGGGACAACGCCCACACCCAGATCCACATGCTGGGCCACGTCATTGCCATCGGTCTTCACCAGGCCGTGCAGACCTTCATAGAACAGCAGGTCGGTCTCTTCCTTGATGGCTTCCCAGGGGGTGAACTGACCAGGGGTCAGAGTGGTTCCCAGACGTGCGTTGTGCTCTGCGGCCTCACCATCGGAATGCAGATAATAGCGACGCTCGCACTTGCCGTCTTTGGCGTAGCTCTTGAAGGTATCTTCCAGCTTGCCGAACTCGTTGGCGGTATCACCGAAGTGACTGAAGAAATTATTACCCTCATCGGCCTCTTTCGCCATCTGCACCTTCATCGCAGCACGATCAAAGCGATGATAGCTATCACCTTCGATCACCAAAGGCTTAAGCTTTTCACGGAAAAAGATGTGCTCAAAGGCGCGCTTAACGGTCGTTGTACCAGCACCGGACGAACCGGTCACGGCGATAATCGGATGTTTCGCGGACATAAATACTCCCTAAACTTGCTATAACTAAATGCTTTTATGCAGAAATTTTTGTTGGCGTATTGTATAGAATCTGGCCGCGCAAGTCTTTATCAGACGTAACTCCTTGTTTACAAAGTAAATAGCAGCCTGTTTATGATAAACTTCCAGCCTCTTTTCTACTACCTAAGCAGAGATAAAGTTAGTGCTCACTTACACAACACCTGGCTTCTAACTTATGCCTCATTACGACTATCATTAAGCCCATAAGCGGACAGGAGTAAACCTTGCGCATCGGTATCGATTTGGGTGGTACAAAGATCGAGGCCATCGCCCTCAGTGAAGCGGGTGAGGTATTGTTACGCCATCGCGTGGACACCCCAAGCGGTGAGTACGAAGAAAGTGTCGAGGCCATCGCCTGCCTGGTGGAGGGCGCGGAACAGGAGCTGGGACAACACGGCAGTGTTGGCATCGGTATTCCTGGTGCCATCTCACCGGCCACCGGGCTGGTGAAA
>JAOUJT010000024.1 GCA_029883105.1 Gammaproteobacteria bacterium | reverse complement strand
AAACCCAAATAAGGGACAAAGCTGACAACGCCGGCGATCATGCCAATCAGCAGGGCCAGATCCAGACCGACCATCCACAGACCAGTACTATAGATAACACCCAATGAGAGCATGACCATCATCTGACCACGTAGAAAGGCACCCAATACTTCATCGCACTCTCTGGCCAGACGGTTGATGATGGGCTCAATCCTGCGCGGCAATAACTCGTTAACTGCGATTACCAATCTATCCCAGTCACGCAACAGGTAAAAAGCCACCACCGGTATCAGAACCAGATTGGCCACCCATCCCACCAGCACAAGGCCTGACTTGCTGAGATAGCCCAGGGTTTTACCTGCGATATTTCCCGCACCTTTGAGATAGTCACCAATGTTTGCGCTTAGTCCTTCCCAATCCAGCAGGGGTTTTCCATCTGTGCTGAGGGTACTAAACAACGGCAGTAGCACCTCTTTTAACCGCACCACATAAACGGGGAGCTTGTTCACCAAGAGGATGATCTGTCGCTCTAGCATCGGCAACAGAACCATTAACAACAGCATCGCAATCGTACTGAGGACGACAAACACCACCACCACCGCCAGAGTACGCCGCAGGCCCCAGGCCTCCAGTCGATCCGCCAGGGGATCTCCGATATAGGCCAACAAGGCGGCCACGACAAAGGGAGTTAGTATCGGCGCCAATAGATAGAGCAGGATAAAAAATCCACTGCCTATCACCATCCATTGCCAGCGTTGGGTATCCGTCATGCTAACGTTTCTCCCTTGCGCGGCCATACCAGATGGAAATATAGGTCGCGCCACTTAACAGCGTGCTGAACATCACCACCCAGATCAAGATTTGTAAAAACAGCTCCGGCAGAGGCATTACGGACAGAGACATCAGCACAAATACCACCAGCGCAACCTGCAACACGGTATTCAACTTACTCAGCATATGGGGTTCCATATCATAACGACCATAGGCCAGATGGTAGCCCAGGGCTCCGGCGATAATGAGTACATCACGTCCCAGTACCGTAGCCACCAGCCAAATGGGCAAGACTCCCAGCCACCCTAGAGAGATATAGATACTGGCCATCATAAACTTGTCAGCCAGGGGATCGAGAATAGAACCCAAGCGACTGCCCCAGCCATAGTGCCTCGCCAACAAGCCATCCAGGCCATCAGAGACTCCGGCAATAATAAATAGCCACAGGGAGGTAGCTGCCTGCCCATGAAACAGATACCACACGGCAGGCGGTATCAGTAAAAACCGTAGGATGGAGATAAGGTTAGGGATATGCTCTGGCTTCATGGCAAATAGCGATAGTGAATCACTGCTGAGGGAGCGCCTTCACCGGTGTCACTCTCATCGGGCTGGAACGGGTAGAGCCGGTATCCCAGGCTGATGGCCTTGTTGACACTCTGCCAGTCCCCCTCATTGCGGATACGAAAAACGATGCTGTCTTGTGTGATGGTATCGGCGATCACCTCGGACACAGAGACCTGCTTTTGCAGATAGCGCAACACCGCCGCGTAATCGCCCAGGGACTGGATATTCCAGACCTTAACCAGGGTATGGTTGGCCGCAGTATTCACCGTGGTCTGGGCAAAACTGCCGGCAATGGCATCCACGGCCAGATCGATCCCTGGACGTATCACCGAGGCCAGATCCCTCCCCTCTATCTTCCACTTCCACTCCCTCTCCTTGAGTATCAGGCTCCAATCTGCATTCCATCGATGGTCTCCGCTAGAATAGATACGGCCATAAAACACCACATCATCACCGTAACGTAAGGAGGCTTGGCGAACTGCATCGCCGAAGCCACCCCATACATCACTCACATTCACTGCCGCTTTATCCACCAGATCAAGCAAGGGAAACTGTAGTGGCTGGCCTCGGAATGCTGCCTGTTGTCGTATTATATCCAGCCCGGGATGGCTGCTGGCCGCGCCCAATAACTCACGCGAACCGCCTTGCTCCAGCACTACCCAACTGAGCATGCCGGGACGCACCTGCCCCCAAATGGGCAGGCCATTGTCACGCAAAAGCCGCTTGATGCTGCGTGGATACATCTCCACCCACAACACCAGTTGTTCGCCCTCCAGGCCTTTCTCCTGCGCCTGCTGTAGATCCAGCTTACGATAGCGATAGGATTTAACAAAGCTATGTGCTTCACTCATGGCCGCCAGAGTGTTGGGATTGAACATCACGTCACCACGGCCGGAATAGCGCAGCAGTACCTCCGCCAGCGCCGTTCGATAGGCCTCTACGCGTGATTTTCGGGTCTGATCCGCCACAGGAATCTCCACCACATGCAGATCCTTGACCTCTACGGCCAGGCTGAGTGGGGAAATCAGTAATAACATTAATAAAATCAGTCTATGCAAGGGGTTTAACACCAAATCTATTTTTATGGTTCACAGCGTAATCGTTCCATGCCTTCCGGCAGACTGATAGAATATCAGCCCAGCACACCGCTGCAAATCTTATCCGCACCCAATTTATCGAAATCTGGGGGCCAGAACATGACCGGAGTCACCATTGAGTACCGAGAAACAGGACAGCGCTTCCCTTAGTTACCGTGATGCAGGCGTAGACATCGACGCTGGCAATGCCCTGGTAGAGAAGATCAAACCCCACGCCAAGCGCACCCTGCGCCCCGAGGTACTGGGTGGTCTGGGCGGTTTCGGTGCCCTGTTTGAGATCCCCCTGGATCGCTACAAGAAGCCGGTACTGGTGGCAGGTACCGACGGTGTCGGTACCAAGTTGAAGCTGGCGATGGATATGGACAAGCACGACACCATCGGCATCGATCTGGTGGCCATGTGTGTCAATGACCTTATCGTACAGGGTGCAGAACCCTTGTTCTTCCTCGATTACTACGCCACCGGCCACCTCAACGTGGATGCCGCCGCAGACGTAGTGAAAGGCATCGCCGACGGCTGTCTGCTCTCTGGTTGTTCTCTAACCGGCGGCGAAACCGCCGAGATGCCGGGAATGTACGAGGGTGATGATTACGATCTGGCCGGATTTTGTGTCGGCATCGTCGACAAGGAACAGGTCATCGACGGCAGCAAGGTAGGCGCCGGTGATGTGATCATCGGTCTGGCCTCCTCCGGCCCTCACTCCAACGGCTACTCGCTGATCCGCAAGGTGTTAGAGGTCTCTGGTGCCTCACTGGACGATGCGTTTGACGGCAAGACACTGGGCGAGGTACTGCTGACGCCGACCCGCATCTACATCAAGCCACTGCTGGAGCTGTTCAAACAGGTGGATGTACACGCCCTGGCCCATATCACTGGTGGCGGTCTGACCGAAAACCTACCCCGCGTTCTGCCCGCTAACTGCCGCGCCATTATCGATACCCAAAGCTGGCAGCGGCCGGAAATATTTAACTGGTTACAACAGCAAGGCAACATCGAAGACTCCGAGCTCTATCGTACCTTCAACTGCGGTGTCGGTATGACCCTTGTCGTGCCTGCTGCTCAGGCAGAGAAAGCGGTGGCCCAGCTGAATCAGGCGGGTGAGAGCGCCAGCATCATCGGTCGCATCGAGAGCTTCGATGCAGGTGAACAGGTCATCCTCAACTAGTCATGCCCAGCCAGCACAAACTCCCCATTGTCGTGCTGCTGTCCGGCAGTGGCTCCAATCTACAGGCGATCATCGATGAGGCCCAAGCGGGCCGTCTGGATGTGGAGATACGTGCGGTCATCAGTAACAAGGCCGCGGCCTTCGGACTGCAACGTGCACAACAGGCGGGCATAGAGACGCGGGTGCTGGAGCACACCGCCTTTGACAGCCGCGAGGCCTTCGATCGGGCGTTGGTAGAGCTGATCGACACCTATCACCCGGGGCTGGTGGTACTGGCCGGCTTCATGCGCATCCTCAGCGATGCCTTTGTCGACCACTACCACGGACGTCTGCTCAACATCCACCCCTCGCTGCTACCCAAATACCAGGGCCTAAAGACCCATCAGCGCGCCATCGATGCCGGTGATACAGAGGCCGGTGCCAGTGTCCACTTTGTCAGTCGTGAACTGGATGGCGGACCGGTGATCATGCAGGCCAGTGTGCCATTGCAGACCGATGATGATGCCGAGAGCCTGGCGCAAAGGGTATTGGGCGTCGAACACAAACTCTATCCTCAGGCGATACAGCTGTTCGCGACCGGTGAGATAGAGCAAAGGGACAATCAGGCTTTCTATAAGGGTCAGCCGCTCAATCAGCCACTGTCCCGGAACCCGGAACCATTGTTGACTAGCAACTGCTAACTACCCAAAACTACGGTAGAAATAGACGCCGTTCGGTAACAGCATCATCCTCGTCTGTTGCTTAGCCGGCGATTGTTTATGCCGATTCACCACATACAGACCTGCATTAATGCCGATGGCGGCACCCGCCATGGTATCCGACAACCAGTGCTTCTGATCGTACATACGGGAATAGGCCGTCAGGCTGGCCAGTGAATAGAAGAACAAACGTCGGCCAAAGCTGGGATTGTCGGTGCTTTCGGCCAATACCGTAGAGAGGGCAAAGGCCATGGTGGTGTGACCGGAGGGAAAAGACTTGTCCCCCTGCCACCAATCCGCCGAGGAGGAGGTGGCGTTGGGACGTGTGCGACCAAACAGAACCTTACCCGCGCCCGTAGTAAATCCGCTGAGGACAACCGCCTCAAAACTGTTGGCACTTAACTGCACCAGCTGGGGATTGTCGTTTAGCTTACCGGTCAGATAGAGGGACAGCAAAGTCACCCCTCCCAGGGAATCCAACTCTCCCCAAGCGTTACCGATGGAGGCCAGCTGATCACCGGTGGGAGTTTGGTTTGCGGCAAAACCGCTACGCACAGACTCATCGTATTGAATAGCAGTCGCCGTTAGTAGCGCAATCCCCCCCAGCGTCAGCCATTCCTTCTCTTGCCACTGCGTCGGCTGGCGCAGGTAATCCTTAAAATCCTGCCAGATCTCAGCCGACTGCGCGGGCATGGATACCACGAGCAAACTGATTACCGCAGTAATAGCCGATTTCCGTAAACCCATACGCTCTCGCCCTATCATTAGGAACGGGGTAAGGTGACGCCTGTCTGGCCCTGATACTTGCCGCTGCGATCTTTATAGGAGGTTTCACACACTTCATCGGCCTCAAAGAACAACATCTGCGCGATACCTTCATTGGCGTAGATCTTGGCCGGTAGGGTTGTGGTATTGGAGAACTCCAGAGTAACGTGACCTTGCCACTCCGGCTCCAGCGGCGTGACGTTAACGATAATGCCGCAACGCGCATAGGTCGACTTACCCAGACACACAGTCAGCACGCTGCGCGGGATGCGAAAATATTCCACCGTACGAGCCAGGGCAAAGGAGTTGGGGGGGATAATACAGACGTCAGATTTCACATCGACAAAGCTGTTTTCATCGAAATCTTTAGGGTCAACGATGGCCGAATTGATATTGGTGAAGATCTTGAATTCATCCGCACAACGTACATCGTAACCGTAGCTGGAGGTGCCATAGGAGATAATGCGGCCACCCTCATTTTCCCGCACCTGACCCGCCTCAAACGGCTCGATCATACCGTCACTTTCCGCCATGCGACGGATCCACTTATCTGACTTTATACTCATAGTTCTGACACACTTTGCCACTGTAAAGCCCGGCATTGTAAAACAAAAAGCCGTGTGTGGACAAAATGAACGCCATGTAGAAGCAATATAGGGCTTTTCCGCTGTCTCGCCAGATCATTCCATATGGTCTCTATTCATGTTTTAATCCTTAAAAACCAGATGATGTATGCAGGAATAGACAGTTCCTCCAGCACAGTCCCTCGTTTAAGGACCACGACACCCGGCATGAAGATACGCACCGCCGTATGGCTCTACATCACCGCACTGACCATCACCTCAGTGGTTATTCTGGCGACTACCGTCATCAGCCTCAATAATACAATAAGCATCCAGTCCAATTGGGATCACTTCGAACTAACCCGCTCAGAAAAAAGCCGCGCGTTAAATAAAATCCATGCACAAATCGGTTTTGGCGGCATGATACATCACTACAAGAATCTGATACTGCGTGGAGATAATAATCTGCTCAGTAAGATTCATTCCGATCTGGGGGGGGCGGAGGCAACCATTTCAGAATATAAATACCTCCCACTCAACGAGACCGAACTGGCCGCAATCAGTGACATCGAGTCTACCTTAGAAAAATACCGCAGTGCACTCACTATCATCAGAACGAAACTGGTACTCAATGAAAGAGCTCGGGCTATCGACAACACCGTAAGGATTGATGATCAACCCGCTCTGCAGGCCTTGGGCATACTTGCTGAAGAGCTTAAAGGCGACCTTTCTCATACAGAGTCCAAAGCCCACACCCTCAATCGTTTGCGCACCGAGCTGGGTTATGGGGGCATGATACACAATTACAAAAATTATCTGTTACGCGGTGAGAGTCGATACCAGCAGGCGGCAGAGGGAAACATAAGTAGAGCCAAAATGGCACTTAACAGCTATCGGAAAAATCTCTTGGTAGCAAACGAACAAAGTGCATTGAAGGATATTGACGGGGTAATTGGACAATATAAAAACAAGCTTTCTATCATTCAGCAAGGCATCGCGAATGGTCTATCACCCCGGGAAATGGATCGTCAGGTAAAGGTTGATGATGCCCCATTACTACACGGACTAATACAGCTGGACCGTGAGAATATTGCCGAAAACGAACTCGCGGCATCGCACTTACAACAGTCCCTTACCTCTGTAATGACATCAAACAAAATGATTGTATTTATCGTATTGTTTTTCTTCAGCCTGCTTGCCCTTGGTTTTTACTGGCTGATTCACTATAAGATCATCCGTCCAATTCAAACCCTGAATACGGTTACTACTGAACTTGCCTTGGAAAAGTCCGACATACATATACCCATGCTGGATAAGCAGAATGAAATCGGTGAGTTGGCAGCATCGCTAGAGGTATTCAGAAAGAATATCTTGCGCAGACAACATGCAGAAGAACAACTAACACATATCAATCAACAGCTGGAAGAACGTATCCAGGATGCAATTCAAGCGGCGGAGCTCAACGCAAAACATCTGGAAAACCTGCTCAATAATGCCGCAGATGCCATCGTCATTACCAACATTGGCGGCGACATATTGTTCTATAACAAGGCGGCCTGTGAGATTTTTGGTTATACGCAAGACGAAACCATCGGCAAAAATGTAAAACTCCTAATGCCGGAAGATGATGCCAAGCATCACGACCGCTACATAAATGACTACATCGCGACGGAAAAAGGCAAGATTATGGGGCTCGGTCGTGTGTTGTTTGGGAAACATAAATCAGGGTTACTCTTTCCCATTGAGGTATCACTAAGTTCTATCCAGGATGGTGAACAGACCTATATGACCGCTATCATCCGTGATATCACAAAACAACAAGAACAAGAACACACACTGCGTCAGTCGCAAAAAATGGAGGCTATAGGGAAACTGACTGGTGGTATCGCTCACGATTACAATAATATGCTGGGGGTCGTCCTTGGCTTTACTGAGCTACTGGGAGAAGTCGTTTCCGATATACCCCAGGCGCATACATATATTAAACAGATCCATCATGCCGCGCAGCGCGGCGTTAAACTCACCGCCAAACTCCTAAAATTTTCCCGCAAAACCGGCATGGAACCCGAGCTGGTTGATATCAACCAACTGCTATTAGATCAGCAGGACATGCTGAAAAAAACATTAACCGCAAAGATCAAGCTAGTTATGAAGCTTTCGGGTAACCACTGTCTGGCGTGGATAGATGTGGGCGAATTGGAAGATGCGATCCTGAACCTAAGTATTAATGCCATGCACGCCATGCCAAATGGCGGTCAACTGAGTTTTGAAACGGAGATCGTAGAAATAGACTCTTCGAATGCCGAGCTGGATAAGGGCCATTATATAATACTCAGTATTTCAGATACAGGGGATGGAATCCCTGCCGAGATACAACTCAAAATCTTCGAACCCTTTTTCTCCACCAAGGATGAAAGTGGAACAGGTCTTGGCTTAAGTCAGGTATATGGTTTTGTTCAGCGCTCACACGGCCATATTACGTTTGAATCCCAACAACCCATCGGCACGACTTTCTACATCTATCTCCCCCTTTACAAAGAGACAAACTCTCGCCCAATGGAAGTGGCACAGCCTCCCATTGAAACAATCCTGGATGGAGATGAAACGATACTGGTGGTTGATGATGAACCGTCTCTACTGGCACTAAACAAAGATATTCTTGAACAGCATGGCTATCACGTTATTACCGCTAATAATGGGCGAGAAGCTCAGGCCTTGATTCAGCAAAGGGCATTTCAGCTGGTGCTCAGCGATGTCATCATGCCGGAAATGGATGGCTATGCATTATCCGCCTGGCTGCAAAGTCACTACCCTGATGTCAAAATACAATTAGTCAGTGGTTATCAAGAAACAGAAACAGAAACACAAAGATTGGTCGATGAAGAATTAAAAGCACGTATCCTGAAAAAACCGTATTCACAGCATGAGTTACTGCGTACCGTGCGTGACAGACTGGACGGGGCATAATCAGCAAGCATCGAGAATTCAATACTGAGGGTTTCAGCACCTTATTAGCCCATCGTATAAGAATCGTGTCCGTGGTTAATCACGATATGAAGGCGTCTTTTTAGCGCATTTACAGGCTGTCTGGATGATCTGGATGATCTGGATGATCTGGATGATCTGGATGATCTGGATGATCTGGGACCCTGCTTCCTATGGACTGCGGTTGAAACACTATAAAAGGCTAAATATTCTGATTTCAGGCTAAATATCACACGCCTATATGCCGTTATACCCCTGTAATACTAGACAAAACCCTACACTATATCTGGATTATACCAACTCGCCGGATCCATGGGCACGATGACAGGGACGAAATGAAAATAAAGCAAATCATCTGGGTTTACATTGTGGGTTTCACCCTGGCCTCCTTGGTGGTGGTCTATACGGCCAACTCTAACCTCAATTCCAGCCGCACCATCCAGCTCCATTGGCAACAGTTTCATCAGGACAGCTCCATAAAAGACGGGGCCCTGAATACGATCTTTCACAACATCGGCGTCAGTGGTGCCATCAACTTCTACAAACTTTATATTCTGCAAGGCGATCCACGACTACCGATACATATCCGCACCACGCTGAGTAATGCAAACGGTGCCATAGACCGATATCAAAGCCAGCCCACTTCCAGGGAAGAAGATGCTGCACTCAATCAGCTACGGCAGACCCTAAGCCTATATGATCAAAATATTACCTATATAGAGCATATGTTGGCCCAAGGATACAGTGCCAAAGAGATCGACAGCCGTGTCAGAATCGATGATGGCCCTGCCCTCAAGGCCTTACACACCCTTACCTCAACAGCACCCACTTACGTTTCTACCGAAGAAGCCAAGGCCCATATCCTCAACCGTCTGCGAAGAACCCTTGGCTATGGTGGTATTACCCACCATATCTACAATTATCTGCTTCGTGGAGAACGTCTTGATCGAGATGCCACCTGGAGCTCCATACGCGAGGCAAACCACATTCTCGGTGAATACCAGGCGCGCGCACGAACTGAGCCGGAAATAGAGGCTCTGGATACGCTGCAAGAGATCATCATGGTATATGCGGAGCGACTGGGAACCATTGAACAGCAGAAAAATGCCAATGCCCTCTCTGCAAGTGAAATTACACATCTATTTGTCGCCGATAGAGAAGCTATGCTGTCGGCCTTGAGTCAATTGGAACAGGGTATCTTCATTGACAACGGTAAAGCCGCGCAACAATTACAAAAAACACTGGTGGCGATAACAGTTTCCAGTCAACTCATGCTCTATTTAACCATCACCTTTACCGTATTACTGATCCTGAGCCTGTTCTGGTTTATCAATAATAGAATCGTTGTCCCAATAAACACCCTCTCACTCATCACCGACAGACTATCCCACGATGACACCAGCGTTACCGTACCTTTAACGGAGCAAACAAACGAAATAGGCCTACTGGCAAGATCCATCGATGTGTTCAAAAAAAATATATTACTCAGACAGCACGCCGAAGAAAAATTAAAACATATTAATCTGAACCTGGAAGGTCAGATCAAGGAAGGAACTCAACAGGTAGACTTCTATTCCCGTCACATGAAGAACCTGTTGGAAAATGCCGCGGATGCTATCATCAGCGCGGATAAAAACGGGATGATCCTTTCATTCAACAAGGCCGCCTGTGACACCTTCGGCTATAGCATGGATGAGATACAAGGAAAAAATGTTTCATTACTCATGCCGAATCCACATGCCGTACGACATGATCAATATTTGCATAATTACTTTAATAGTGGCAAAGCAAAGATTATGGGGATTGGACGCGAACTCTATGGCAAACGTAAATCGGGCGAAGAATTTCCCATAGACGTAGCACTTACTACCTTGAAAGATAACGGAAAGACTTATATCACCGCGTTCATACGAGATATCACGCTGCACAAAGAACAGGAAAAAAAATTACGCCAAGCCCAGAAAATGGATGCTCTGGGACAACTGACGGGCGGTATTGCCCACGACTATAACAATATGCTGGGAGTGATTATTGGTTTCTCAGAACTATTAGACAATGAACTGGAATCCAGCAGTACAGCCAAACAGTATGCCGATGAAATTCATCATGCTGCAAAGCGTGGCAGCAAGCTAACAGAAAAATTACTTGGCTTCTCTCGTAATCAGGGTAGTGAGCCAGAACTGGTGGATATCAATCAGATTCTGGCAGAACAACAGCACATGTTGGAAAAGGCCCTGATGGTTGATATCAAGTTAAGCATGTCTTTCTCGGAACAAGCCTGCCTGGCATGGATTGATCCCGGCGAATGGGAAGATGCTCTATTAAATATGTCTATCAATGCCATGCATGCGATGACAAATGGTGGCGAATTGAGGATAGAAACCGATATCGTCTCGACCCCTTCAATTATCACAAACCCAACATCCACAAACTATATTTTGATTACCCTCAAAGACACCGGCATGGGTATACCGGCTGCAATGCAGCACAGGATCTTCGATCCCTTCTTCTCCACCAAGGGTGAGAAAGGCACAGGCCTGGGACTCAGTCAGGTCTATGGATTTATCCAGCGTTCACTCGGACACATAGAACTCGAATCCACAGCAGGGCACGGCACAACGTTTCGTATTTATCTGCCCGTGTACGAAGTTGACGATGTTTATCCGGATAAGCCGGTTATGAAACATAGCACTGGTGAGTTTTCAGGCAACGAATCCATTCTGCTTGTGGATGATGAGCCGTCACTACTTATATTGATCAGCGAAATGCTGCAGCCGCACGGATATAAAGTCACTACTGCTTGCAGTGCTGCTGAGGCTCAGGGACTACTACAGCAGAATGAATTTCAACTCGTTGTCAGCGATATCATCATGCCCGATATGAATGGATACAAATTAGCGGAATGGATATATATTCATCATCCACAATGCAAAATACAACTGACCAGCGGTTTTGATCACTATGGTAAACATCAGGAAGTAGATGAGACTCTGAAACAGAACATCCTGAAAAAACCTTTTACATCCAGCGAGCTACTCAAAACCATACGCGAACGACTGGATGAAGAGTAAATTAATACATCCTATCCATAACAAAACAGGGCGCTAAAAAGCGCCCTGTTTTGTTTCGATAATTCAGAAATCAGACATAAGTGCATCAAGCGGATAGTGACAAGGCGCAGGACAACGAAAAAGCGGAACTTAGATTAAGTTAAGTGAGCATTTTTCGTCGTCCTGCACCAATCAGTGAAACCGATTGGGTCGCACTTCAGTGTGCCCAAAGGGTTTAACCAAGCCGCCAGTGCCGCTTATGAATTTTGGATAACGATATTGGGGAACTTATGTCCGTACTCCTTGGCACGCTTGGACAGCTTGGCAGCCATGCGACGGGCCACTTCACGGTAGATGTTGGAGACCTGACCATCGGGATCAGCGGCAACCGTCGGCTTGCCCTGATCTGCATCGATGCGGATCTTCATATCCAGTGGTAATGAACCCAACATGTCGACGTCGAACTCTTCCGCCATCAAATTACCACCACCGGTACCAAAGATGTGCTCTTCGTGACCGCAGTTGGAACAGATGTGGATACTCATGTTCTCGACGATACCCAGTACCGGCACATCGACCTTCTCGAACATCTTCAGACCCTTCTTGGCGTCGATGAGGGCGATATCCTGCGGGGTGGTTACGATGACCGCACCGGAAACCGGCACCTTCTGCGCCAGGGTCAACTGCACGTCACCGGTACCGGGGGGCATGTCGACCATCAGATAATCCAGATCCTGCCAGTTGGTATCGTTCAGCAGCTGTTCCAGTGCCTGGGTAACCATCGGGCCACGCCAGATCATCGGGGTGTCTTCTTCGATCATGTAACCGATGGACATGGTCTGCAGACCATAGTTGACCAGCGGCTCCAGCTTGTCGCCCACCTGGGTGGGCTTCTTGTTGATGCCCATCATGCGGGGCTGGGAAGGACCATAGATATCCGCATCGAGGATACCAACCTTGGCACCTTCGGCGGCCAGAGCCAGGGCCAGGTTGACGGTGGTGGTGGACTTGCCCACGCCGCCCTTACCTGAGGCCACAGCAATGATGTTCTTTACACCGGGGATCGGGGTCACACCCTTCTGTACGGAATGGGCATCGATACGCTGAGAGACATTGATTGTGGCAGCGGATACGCCATCGATAGCTTCGACCTTGGCCTTAAGAGCCTCACTCAAGCGGGCCTTGTAGCCCTCTATTGGGAAACCCATCAGTACATCGACGGTCACCTTGTCACCGTCTATGGCTATATTCTTAACTGATTTAGCGGCGAACAGATCCTGCTCAAGATACTCGTCGATATATTCCTTCAGCGCAGATTCGACCTGCTGTTCGGACACATTAGACATGACTGACTCCTAAATTAGTGAAAACCTCGGGCAAATGGCCCGGGCTCCCTGATGTCACGT
This sequence comes from Gammaproteobacteria bacterium, assembly GCA_029883105.1. GTDB lineage: Bacteria > Pseudomonadota > Gammaproteobacteria > Thiohalospirales > Thiohalospiraceae > JABURT01. The sequence continues at coordinate 5,337 of JAOUJT010000024.1, read as the reverse complement.
AAGAGATGGCGTTCCTCCATCCCCGGAAAAATTTGAGGCGGCAAGTTTATTACATTCCCAAGTAAATTACTAAGGAATAACATCCTAAGACCGGACTACTTATATGGTTTCCGTACCGTAGATTTCAAGTCCTCCGATTCAAATAAGCTTTAATTTAGGTGCAATTAAGGCGATAAATTTGTTATTTTATGCGGTCTTTTCCAGCACAAACAGAGTATTAGAGAGCCTCATGTCGCACACCAGCCGCAATATCCTCGTTACCAGCGCACTGCCCTATGCCAATGGTTCCATCCATTTGGGTCATTTGGTGGAATACATCCAGACCGATGTGTGGGTACGCTTCCAGAAGATGCGCGGTAACCACTGTACCTATGTCTGTGCCGACGACGCCCACGGCACCCCGATCATGCTGCGTGCCCAACGTGAAGGCATCACGCCTGAAGAACTGGTCGCGCGTATCAAAGAAGAACACGAGGCCGACTTTGCCGCCTTTAACATCGGCTTTGATAACTTCCACTCCACCCATTCGGAAGAGAACCGCGAGCTGGCCAGCCACATCTATACCCGTCTGCAGCAGGCGGGCCATATCGACACCCGTACCATCAAGCAGGCCTACGATCCGGAAAAGGAGATGTTCCTGCCGGACCGCTTTATTAAAGGCACCTGTCCCAAGTGCGGCGCTGATGACCAGTATGGTGACAACTGCGAGGCCTGCGGTGCCACCTACTCGCCCACGGATCTGAAAAATGCCGTCTCCGCGATCTCCGGTGCCACCCCCATAGAGAAAGAGTCTGAGCACTACTTCTTCAAGGTCAGCAGCTTCGAGGAGCCATTAAAAGCCTGGATTGCCCAGGGTCACGGTACCTCGGCCACCGTTCAGGCCCCCATCGCCGCCAAGCTGAATGAATTCTTTGAATCCGGCCTGCAGGACTGGGACATCTCCCGCGACAAACCCTACTTTGGCTTCGAGATCCCCGGTGCCAAAGACAAGTACTTCTACGTCTGGCTCGACGCCCCTATCGGTTACATGGCCAGCTTCAAGAACCTGTGTGAGCGCACCGATGGTCTCAACTTCAACGATTACTTTGCCACAGATAGCCACGCCGAGCTGTACCACTTTATAGGTAAGGACATCGCCTACTTCCATACCCTGTTTTGGCCAGCGATGCTGGAGGGGGCGGGTTTCCGCAAGCCCACCGCAGTCTTCTGCCACGGCTTTTTAACCGTCAACGGCGCGAAGATGTCCAAGTCACGCGGCACCTTTATCAATGCCCGCACCTATCTGGACAATCTGAATCCGGAATACCTGCGTTACTATTTTGCCGCCAAGCTCAGCGACGGCATCGATGATCTGGACCTGAACATGGACGACTTCGCCGCCCGGGTGAACTCGGATCTGGTGGGCAAGGTGGTCAACATCGCCAGCCGTTGCGCCGGTTTTATCAAGAAACGTTTCGATGGCCAGCTCTCTGCCACCTGCTCTGAACCCAAACTGTACGAAGAGTTTGTCCATGCAGGTGAGGAGATCGCCGATAATTTTGAGCGCCGTGAATTCAGCCGCGCCATCCGCCAGATCATGGCGCTGGCAGACAAGGCCAATGTCTACATCGATGAAAAACAACCCTGGGTGGTGGCCAAAGAGGAAGGCAAGGATCAGCAGCTGCACGACATCTGCTCCACCGGCATCAACCTGTTCCGCGTGCTGATGACCTATCTGAAGCCGGTATTACCGGAGATGGCGGAGAAGGTCGAGGAGTTCCTCCAGCTACCGAGCATGAGCTGGGACAACTGTGCCCAACCACTGACCGCCCATGCCATCAACAAATTCAAACCACTGATGACACGTGTGGAGAAAGAGAAGATCGACGCCATGTTGGAGGCCTCCAAAGAGGAGCTGGCAACGATGAGCGAGGAGACCACCAGCGTGACCGGCCCGCTGGCAGACGCTCCGATCGGCGAGATGATCAACTTCGATGACTTTGCCAAGGTGGATCTGCGCATCGCCCGTATCGTCAAGGCCAACCACGTAGAGGGTGCCGACAAACTGTTGCAACTGACCCTCGATCTGGGCGGCGAAACCCGCAACGTCTTCGCCGGTATCAAGTCCGCCTATAAGCCGGAGGATCTGGAAGGCAAGCTGACGGTGATGGTGGCCAATCTGGCACCGAGAAAGATGAAATTCGGCATGTCCGAAGGTATGGTGCTGGCGGCCGGTCCCGGGGGTAAGGATCTGTTTATCCTTAATCCCGATGAAGGCGCCGAGCCAGGCATGAAGGTTAAGTAGAGTGCGCAGGAGCAAGGTTCAAGAGGAAAGAGACAAGGAAAGGCGCCTAAAGACTTGGATCTTGAAGCTGAAAACATAACCCTTTGATCTGCACGTTGTTATGCTTCCGCCGCAGGCCTAACATATTGATATACATCATTGAGATTATGGGATAGCGGTCTACTATAGCCGCCATGGCAGGAGAGCAATAAAAACAGATGGCCGAATATGCACTGATTTTGGTTAGCACCATACTGGTGAACAACTTCGTACTGGTGAAGTTCCTCGGACTGTGCCCCTTCATGGGGGTCTCGCGCAAGCTGGAGACCGCCATGGGTATGGGCCTGGCCACCACCTTTGTGCTCACCCTCTCCTCGGTCGCCAGCTACATGGTCAATGCCTACATGCTGGAACCGTTTGGTCTGGAATACCTGCGCACCATCGCCTTTATCGTCGTCATCGCAGGGGTAGTACAGTTCACCGAGATGCTGGTGCACAAGACCTCACCCATGCTCTACCAGGTGCTGGGGATCTTCCTGCCCCTGATCACTACCAACTGCGCGGTGCTGGGTGTCGCCCTGTTGAATACCCAGGCCCAGCACAGCTTCCTCGAATCTGCCATCTATGGCTTTGGTGCCGCAGTGGGCTTCTCCCTGGTGCTGGTGCTGTTCGCAGCCATGCGTGAACGCCTGGCAGTGGCCGATGTGCCGGTGCCGTTTCAGGGTGCCGCCGTCTCCCTGGTCACCGCCGGTCTGATGTCGCTGGCCTTTATGGGCTTCTCCGGTCTGGTGAAATAATGCTCGAAGCCATCCTCATTCTGACCCTGATCGCGGTGGTCTTCGGTCTGCTACTGGGCTTTGCCGCCATCCGTTTTAAGGTGGAGGGTGATCCCATCGTCGATCAAATCGACTCCCTGCTGCCACAGACCCAGTGCGGACAGTGCGGTTATGCCGGTTGCCGCCCCTATGCCACAGCCATAGCCGCAGACGAGGCGGACATCAATCAATGCCCACCCGGCGGCGAGACGGTGATCCTCTCCCTCGCGGACCTGCTAGGCAAGGACCCCAAGCCCCTGAGTGAAGAGCATGGGGTGGAAAAGCCGAAGATGGTGGCAGTGATCGATGAACAGACCTGCATTGGTTGCACCCTTTGTATCCAGGCCTGTCCGGTGGATTGTATCCTCGGCGCCGGTAAACAGATGCATACGGTGATCGAAAAAGAGTGCACCGGCTGTGAGTTGTGTCTGCCCCCCTGCCCCGTGGACTGCATCCTCATGGTGGAGGTAGGTTCCGACCCGAGCACCTGGAAATGGCCCTATCCCGGACAAAAGGAGCCGCAGGCATGAGCCCCAAGTTGTGGAAATTCCACGGTGGCCTGCATCTGCCGGGTCACAAAGCCGAGTCCACCGGCCAGACAATCAGCACCATGCCCGTCGCTACTCAATTGATCGTACCGGTTCAACAACACATCGGTGCCGCCGCCCATGTGCTGGTAGAGGTAGGACAAAAGGTATTAAAAGGTCAGCCCATTGCCCGCGCAGAGGGTGCCGTAAGCACCAGTATCCATGCCCCCAGTTCCGGTACTGTCACCGCCATCGAACCACATAGTGTACCCCACCCCTCGGGCCTGAAAGACCTGTGTATAGTCATCGATACCGATGGTGAGGATCGCTGGGCTACCCGAACGCCGATCGATGATCCCGCCTTGGCAAGTGCCGATACCCTGCGCCAGCAGATACAGGCCAGCGGCATCGTCGGTATGGGCGGTGCCGGCTTTCCTTCCCATCTGAAGCTCAATCCCCGCACGCATGTGGTAGAGACCCTGATCCTCAACGGTGCCGAGTGTGAACCCTATATCACCTGCGACGATATGCTGATGCGAGAACGCCCTCTCGATATCCTGCGCGGTGCCAGACTCATGTCCCGTGCGTTGGCGGCAAAGACCGTCGTCATCGCCATTGAGGACAACAAGCCCGAGGCCCTGGCTGCAATCAGTGCCGAACTGGGCAAGGCGGCAACATCAAATATTGAGGTGCTTAGCATCCCTACCCTCTACCCCACCGGAGGTGAGCGCCAGCTGATTAAGGTGGTTACCGGTAAAGAGGTGCCCAGTAAGGGGTTGCCTGTGGAGATCGGTGTGGTCTGCCATAACGTCGCCACGGCGGCGGCGGTCTACCGCGCAGTGGAACTGGGCGAGCCTCTGGTCTCGCGTATCGTCACCATCACCGGTGAACGGGTGCCGGAGCCACGTAATCTTGAGGTGGTATTCGGCACCCCACTGCAGGCGGTGTTGGATTATTGTCAGGTAGCGGACAGCGCCGATATCGAGATACTCATGGGCGGTCCGATGATGGGATTGCCGCTACACGACACACAGACACCCATAGTGAAAACCAGTAACTGCCTGTTGATACGACAGACCGAAACGAAACCTGCCGCCCTACCCTGTATCCGTTGTGGTGCCTGTGCCGAGGTCTGCCCGGCACAACTGCTGCCACAGCAACTCTACTGGCATGCCCGCGCCAAGGCCTATGATCGGGTGCAGGATTTCCACCTGTTTGACTGCATCGAGTGTGGCTGTTGTGACCAGGTCTGCCCCAGCAATATTCCGCTGGTGGACTATTACCGCTTTGCCAAGACCGAGATCTGGGCACAGGAGCGGGAGAAGAAGGTCTCCGACCTTGCCCGTGAACGTCATGAATTCCGTGAATTTCGTCTGCAACGCGAGAAAGATGAGCGGGCAGCCCGCCATGCGCAGAAGAAAAAGGCTGTCAGCAGCGATGATGCAAAGTCCGATGATGCGAAAAAGGCCGCCATCCAGGCGGCCATGGATCGGGCCAAGGCAAAGCGTGACAATGTCGGCGCGAACGCAAAAAACACCGACAACCTGACCGAGGCGCAGCAACGACAGGTGGAAGAGGCCGATCAGCGTCGTGCCAAGATGAAGGAAAACTCCGGAGAGAACGAGTAATGCCCATGCGTCAAAGCAGCATTCAATCGATCATGTTCAATGTCAGTATCGCCCTGCTGCCAGCCATCGCCATCTATGCCTGGCTGTTCGGTGCCGCCATCCTC
>JAOUJT010000227.1 GCA_029883105.1 Gammaproteobacteria bacterium | reverse complement strand
GATAAATCAGTCACTTCGAGGCGCATAGGATACCTGTCCACGCGCCCTGATCAAGCGTTAATAAAGGTTTTCTTCTCTATTCACGATCATACCTGATTTTTTATGACAAAAAGTCACAAAAATAACCTTTTCTTGATCGATATCAAGGTACAGAATACTGATTCGCGTAAATTAGCAGCCACTTATTTAGACCTGATTTTAGAACGGAGATTAATTGAAATGAAGAATTCACTAAAGCGCGCCCTACCTGCCGCTATCGCCCTGTCTCTGGGCCTGACTGCCATGCCTGCCGCCGCCTACGAGGCTGGTGACTGGATCGTTCGTGCACGCTTGATTACTGTAAATCCAGATGAAAGTAGCTCTGCTATTGCCACAAATGGTGCAGACGTCGCTGGTTCAGGTGTCTCAGTCGACAATGACCTCGTTCCTGAGCTCGATTTTACCTACATGATGAGCCCTCACTGGGGGCTGGAACTGATTCTCGGTACCTCTGAACACGACATAAACGCAACAGGCACCCTCAAAGCATCACTAGGCCAGATCGGCGAAGCAAAAGTATTGCCACCAACCCTGACCCTGCAATACCACTTTGCACCAAGCAGCAATATCCGCCCTTATGCCGGTGTAGGTATTAACTACACCCATTTCTATAGTGAAAACGCTACTGGTGCCATTGAGGGAAGTGCAAATACTGACCTTGATCTGGATGATTCATGGGGTTTAGCTGCACAGGCCGGTGTTGATATTGATATCAACAAGGAATGGTTCATTAACTTTGATGTGAAATATATCGACATTAGCACCAAGGCTACTTTTAAGAACACTGCTACTCTTGGTACGGTAACAGCGGATGTAGATATTGACCCCTGGGTCTTCGGTATTGGTATTGGTACAACGTTCTAAATCGACAAGTAAGTAGAGTCTGCAAACTTTTAAGGCCGGGCAATTGCCCGGCCTTTTTTGCCTCGAACCATCGGAGATGGTTGAGGTACTCGTGATGAAACCCGAAGGGGTTCTATGAGTAGTGAAATTATCAGCCAAATAAGCTTATAAAACTACATTCATCAATTACACTTTTAACCAAAACGTCACCGGCCCGTCATTGGTCAAACTCACCTGCATATCCGCACCAAACTGACCACTGGCCACATCCAAATGCGCGTTTTGTGCTTGTTTAAGGAAGTACCCAAATAGCTTTTTACCATCCTCCGGTGCGGCGGCTGATGTAAAACTCGGGCGGGCGCCCTTTTGGGTATCTGCGGCTAAAGTAAATTGCGGCACAAGCAACAACCCACCACCCGTATCTTGCAAACTCAAATTCATCTTGTCATCTGCGTCAGCAAATACCCGGTAACCCAACAGACGTTCCAGGAGCCGATCAGCTTGTGCCTGCGTGTCACCCTTCTCCACTCCAACCAGTACCAGCAAACCGGGGCCAATCTCGCCAATAGTCTCATCGGCGACCACAACACTTGCCCTTGTCACGCGTTGTAGTAAACCGATCATGATTCAATCCGTTTAAGTTTTCTGGCCATGTCACGAGTGGCGCTCACTAAGGCATCAATAATGCCCGGCTCGGAAGCGGCGTGTCCCGCATCTGAAATGATATGCAGGTCGGCTTGTGGCCAGACGGTGTGAAGGGCGAGCGCATTATCAACAGCACACACCACGTCATAGCGACCGTGGATAATGACACCAGGTATATTTTTTATTTTATGGGCTTCTTGTAAAATCTGGTCGGGCTCGAGAAAGCTATTATTCATAAAGTAATGACATTCAATTCGCGCCATCGCTAAAGCAAAGTGTGGATCGCCGAAGGTTTGTTCCGTATCTTTACAGGGTAATAAACTTATTGTCCGTCCTTCCCATAATGACCAGGCCTTCGCAGCTTCGAGCCTCACGCTCTCATCACTACTGGTTAATAAATGATAGTAAGCGCTCACCATATCATCGCGTTCTGCCTCTGGAACCGGTGCAAGATACTGCTCCCAATATTCAGGGAAGATACGTCCGGCACCATGCTGGTAAAACCACTCGATGTCTTGAGGCCGACAAAGAAATATGCCCCTCAAAATCAGACCAAGGACTTTTTCAGGGTAGGTTTCAGCATAAACCAGCCCTAGCGTTGAGCCCCATGAACCACCGAACACAACCCATGCCTCTATACCCAACTCCTGACGAATAAGCTCAATATCACTCACCAGCGCCTGAGTCGTATTGCCATCCAGTTCAGCATGGGGTGTCGATCTCCCTGCACCACGCTGATCAAAAAGAATAATGCGATAAACAGCGGGATCAAAAAACCGGCGATGATAGGGCATACAACCCGCACCGGGGCCACCATGTAGAAACAACACAGGCAAGCCATCCGAATTACCCGACTCTTCTATATGTAGTTCATGTGGCGCCTCAACCGACAGGCGCCGGGTACGATATGGCTCGATGGCCGGATACAATCCCTGCATAGACTCAGGCGGCCTCTTCTTTCCAGCCAATGGCAGCAGCCACACCGGCCAGCAGCAAGCCCAGCAGGATCAGTGCGGGACCAATACCGGTTCCAAGCAGTGTGCCTGCCCATGCCAGATTAAAGACTACAACAAGATATAAAACGCCTGAATGTAATAAGGTTCCAAGGATAAATACAGCCGAAATAATCTGTTTAAAACGGACACCCACGGTCAAAAACATCAACACCACACCGACGACAATATTTAATAAGGCTTCAAGATTACCGTGTGCATGCGGCCCTGCTTTAATTGCCGTATTCGGTAATTCGGCATTCAGTTGTGTATTTAATGCCAGCAGCGCAGCTGAATTGGCTCTGGCAATCTCATTAGCCGTCATAGGTGCCAATGTCTCGGCATTCTCAAAATCATTATCTGCAGCAAGCTGTAAGGCACTCATATGTTGCTGCTTCCCAGCTTGAGCCTCACTAATTTCAGGCAGGTTATTTACCATCACCGGGCCAAGGGCCGCCGTTAATACCAGGTATAAAAAACCAAAAACCACATTGCATCTTCCCGTCATGTTGAATCTCCTTATTATTTTCTGGTGAATTATTACTAATAACCCCAATATAACTATGAGTAAATATCCTACAAAGACTTATCGTACTGTCCTACAGCAAGCATTACATACAGCCGCCATACTTAAATAGATGTCAATCTCCTCCCAAGTTGAGCGATATTTTAAACCCGACCAGTATTGGTCGGGTTTTTTAGTGTCAGTTATTCTATGTTACTGACACTTATGAGAGCTTTAATATACCTGTGTTTTATACCATGAGTCAGAAGAGACTGCTGCGGGAATTATTACTTTATAAAGTGCGGGGAATAGAGCAAAGACCAATCAGGCGGCCATATGATGAACCATTAGATCAAGAGTGCCTCGGCAATCTATGACATTCTGTAATAACTTTTGTACGGTTTCTATATCCAGACATAGTGTCTTGAGTATCTCCGTAGGTATCTCATCACTGCCTTCATCTCCAATCCCCTGACTCTTCAGGAGGCGATTTGCTAGCAGGATAATTAACACTTCATAACGGTACTGACCGACATATTCCTCATCGTGATGATGACGAATACAACGAACAACTAACTGGGGCAGGTCCCAGCTCCGCATCAGATCTGCGCCGAGCTCCGCATGAGTCATACCATAGAGCTTTCGCTCTAATTGCCAGATCGGCGTAGTTGGCTGCTGAAGGATCAGATTCTCCAATTCCTGATGTTCGACGGGAAAACAATGATTCAAAATCAAATATCCGACATTGTGCAATAAACCGGCAAGATACATTGCCTCTCGGTTTACCTTAAGTTTGCTCGGCATCTCCCGAGCCAATCCCTCTGCCAGTAAGGCGCAATAGACCGAATGCTGCCAGACATTTTGAGTACCAAGAACACCTTCTTTTTTGCCCAGAAAAACCTTACCCGATGCCATACCAAGGGCGATATTAAGCGCCATATCCATACCAAGCACGTTATAGATAGCCTCATTCAAGCTACCGATTTTACCCGGGTAGGCAAACCAGGGTGAACGGGCATAGTGCATAATCTGGCCACTAATTACAGGATCTGTCATCACAATCTTAGCAACATCGATTGGCATCGCCTCCGGATCGCGACTGATGTCCAGCAATTGTGAAGCGATATCAGGCATTGGTGGTAGATTATCCAGACTATCTACCTTTTCTCGCATACGGCGCGCACGGGACTGAACCTTCTGCACATCCGTAGACTGGCCATTGCGATTCAATGAAGGGCTAAGCATGTTATCAATCGTAAAGGCCAACACTGTTGCTGATTCCTGTAAACGCAGGAAATCGACCGTCGCTATCTGCAACAGGCACTGACCACTACCATCGGCGATATACATCTTATCGCTCTTGGCAAAACTGGTATCGATTATGGTCGCGATACCATATAAGGGTGCTATTGGAGGAATAGAACCCGTATGAACATCACCAAATACCTCCGCACACTCCTCGGGCCAGGCCAATTCCAGATCACGTGAAAGGCTCTCTTTCAATGCAATAAAATCAATGCTCTTACCGACGGGCAACACTGCCATAAGATAACCCTGTGCATCACGCAACAGAGTCGCTCGAGCAAACTGGTACACCGGAACAAACAATTGCTGGGCAACTTGTTCCAGAGTCAGTGCAGGCTGATGTGAGATACTTTCTGCATGGATACCAGACTCCTGCAAAAATTCTCTAATGTCAGTAGAACTCATTCAAAATCCTGATAATTTACTTAATGATAACGCTGTAATTGATTATTATTACAGGGGTTATTGCTTTTAACAAGACAATCTTGATCGCGCAGGACTATAGCGGCCCTATAGACTGATCTTTA
>JAOUJT010000028.1 GCA_029883105.1 Gammaproteobacteria bacterium | reverse complement strand
ACCGGAGACGGTACAGTTAATGGTGGACGTGGCAGGCTTATAGGCCTGGGCACCGGCATTGGAGGTGATACGACCCGCAGGTATCGCGCCATGGCGCAGGGCCCAATGAAACTTCTCGCTCCATTCCGCCTGCTTATCCTTGTCCTCGACCTCGGCCAGCGCCTGAGCCACACGGCTATAGGTGTCATCAATGGTCTTATCGACGATCTGGCCATCCTTGCTCTTGAGACGGTATTTCTTATCCCAGATATCGACGGAAGCGTCTTGTAAAGCGATATCCATGTCAGATGATTTGACAACTTTAAGACGAGCACTGCACATAATAGATGATTCCCCTAAACCCTTTTGTTATTGATACTGCCCGGCGAAAAAAGCAAAATGCGCGTATGCGGCAGCAAAACCTCCAGACACAACATATTGTGTTTGATTCATGAATTATGCCCTACATCCAGAACCTGTCAACCTTGTGACAAACTATTAACATTTCGAAAATACCCAGTAATATCAACAATATACCACAAAACAAATAAAATAAACCCTGAAAATTCAGAGACATACGGTTTATGTTAGTAAATTAGCCAAACACTATATGTAGTGTTCAATAAAACAACATAAATTGGCCTATAATCACCGCCAAACGCCGATATCATCCGCGCTAGAGCCAGATCAAACGCTTCTGCTTGATGCCTGACGTATTTCCACATATAGCTATTAACAGTAGTATGTTTTTCATGATCCAATAAAGTTGTCCCTTCAATCTTGCGGATGGTGAACTTCATAAATTCGCTGCGGTCATTATCCCTGCACGCCAGCCACTTAACTGGCAACATACCGTTTTGATACTCACAACCGCACAACAATAAATCGACCAACGTATAGAGGTATTATTTCAATGATTCGACGTTTCAGTGTCATTGCCCTGTTCTTCATCGTTAGCGTTCACGCCCATGCGGGACTACCCCTGTCCGACAGTCAGGGCAAGGCCTTGCCCAGCCTGGCCCCCATGTTGGAAAAGGCCACCCCAGCGGTGGTCAACATCAATACCAGCAGCAAGGTTCGCATCCAGAACAATCCGCTGCTGGATGATCCTTTCTTCCGCCACTTCTTTGATATCCCAGAGCGACCGCAAGAACGCACCAACCAAAGCCTGGGGTCTGGTGTCATCGTTGATGCGAAAAAGGGTTACATCCTGACCAATAATCATGTGATCCATAAGGCTGACGAGATCCATGTCACCTTGCGTGATGGTCGCAGATTCCAGGCCAAACTGGTGGGCACCGACCCGGAAACCGATGTCGCCGTCATCCAGATTGATGCCGATAAACTCACGGCGCTGGGCTTTGCCAACTCCGATCAGATAAGAGTAGGCGACTTTGCCGTCGCAATCGGTAACCCCTTTGGTCTGGGTCAGACGGTCACCTCCGGTATCATCAGTGCCCTGGGGCGAAGTGGACTGGGCATCGAGGGTTATGAAGACTTTATCCAGACCGATGCCTCCATCAACCCGGGAAACTCCGGTGGTGCACTGGTCAATCTCAGTGGAGAGCTGATCGGCATCAATACCGCCATCTTCTCGCAAAGTGGCGGCAATATCGGTATCGGCTTCGCCATTCCCATCAACATGGCTCAGGACGTCATGGGCCAATTGATCAAACATGGTGAAGTACACCGTGGTGTGTTGGGCATACAGGCGCAGGACCTGACCCCGGATCTGGCTCAGGCCTTTAATATAGATAAGCGCCATCATCAGGGCGCAGTGATTACCAGTATTACCAAGGACTCTGCAGCACAAAAATCTGGACTGCGAGTAGGCGATATTATCGTTGAAGCCAATGGGCGAGCCATTAATAGCAGTGCCAACGTGCGCAACATCGTCGGTCTTTTGCGCATAGGCGAAAAGATTCACTTCAAGATCCTACGTAATGGCAAGCAGATGAGCATGACCGCTGTGGTGGCAGAGCAGAAACAGCATTCGGTCGATGGTGGCACATTCAGCAAGCGTCTGGCCGGGGCCTCCATCAGCAATATCGAAAGCGGCCACCCCTACTATGGTCACATCGAGGGGCTGGTCATTTTGTCCGTCGCACCCGGCAGTCCTGCCGCCGGTGTCGGCCTGCGCAAGGGCGATGTCATCACCTCGGTAAACAAACAGGCGGTAAAAGAGGTGGCTGATATAAAGGCCGCGATCAAGCGCTCCAAACGCCTGCTGCTAAATGTACGACGTGGTAACGGTGCCTTTTTCGTCATCATCGACTAATCTCTCGCCCTCCCCTCCCCGGTAGACATACCGGGGGGACTCCCTGGATAATGAACATTGCTTATCGTCATTCTAAAAATGGCAAATACTATAACTATTTCAGTAGTGTTATTCTCATGCGAGCACGCCGATAGATATAACTACAGCGAGGCGGAAAGGAGAGGAAACCATGTCGATGTTGGATCGCAAGACCCGTAATGCCTTGGGGATAGGGCTTTTGGCACTATCAGGACTACTGGGCACCTCGTCCACCCAGGCAGCAGAAGCTGAGCTGCAATGGGTAGGCTGTGGCATTACCAAGAAGGCCTTTATGAGCGAACTGGCCGCCGCCTACGAAAAGAAAACCGGCATCAAGATTGTTCTTCAGGGTGGCGGGGCCACCAAGGGCATCCGTGATACCGCCCTGGGTAAGAGTGATCTGGGCGGGGCATGTCGTGTGGCACTGGAAAATCACAAAGAAGAGATACAAGTCACCCAGATACCTGTCGCCTGGGATGCCCTGGTGGTCATCGCCAACAAGAATAACCCAGTTGAAAACATTGGTCTGCACCAGCTACGTCAACTCTATTTGGGCAAGCTCACCAACTGGAAGCAGCTGGGCGGTCACGAAGGCAAGATTGAACTCTACGTACGCAAGGGCAAGCTCTCCGGTGTCGGTCGCACCCTGCGTGAATTGGTGTTTGCCGATTATGACCAGGAGTTCAGCAAGAATGCCCGTGTGGTTCGTTCCTCCGGCCCATTGGAGAAAGCGGTAGAAGATAATCTCTCTGCCATCGGCGTCACCGGTGTCAGTAGCGCCAAGAAACGCAATGTAAAGATCCTCAAACTGGCAGGCAAAGAGCCCAGTTACGACAATATCAAGAGCGGAGAGTATCTGCTCTACCGCCCCCTCTATCTGGTTATCAATCGCAGCACCGCAGACAAGCGGATCAAGGACTTTGTCCGCTACGCACAGAGTCGTGAGGGTAAGGAAGTGATTCGCAAGGCAGGTGTGGTGCCCTATACCGATGCGATTGGCCTGGTTATGAAACAGGTGGAACAGCTTAGACGCGCGAATGAAGCGGGATTGTAGTGCCACGCTGGTTGTTTTAAATTATAAAAGCTCCGGATTACGGAGCTTTTTGTTTTGAGTCTGATGAATAGTAAATGATTAGATTAAAACGTCTATCGAATTCCCCCTCACTCTATAAATCGGGTAATTATTCTCCCAAAGATGCCTCCTTCGTCGGCATGACAGGAAAACAAACGGTGCAGAGCATTTGTCATTCCGACCAGCGGGAGGAATCCTAAGATGCCTCCTTTCGTCGGCATGACAGGAATAAAATACAGTGCAAAGTATTGTCATTCCGACCAACGGGAGAGATCCTAAGATGCCTCCTTCGTCGGCATGACAAAAAATCAATTCGGTGCAGAGAATTGTCATTCCGACCAACGGGAGGAATCTTAAGATGCCTCCTTCGTCGCATGACAGGAAAACAAACGGTGCAGAGCATTTGTCATTCCGACCAGCGGGAGGAATCCTAAGATGCCTCCTTTCGTCGGCATGACAGGAAAACAAACGGTGCAGAGCATTTGTCATTCCGACCAGCGGGAGGAATTTAAGATACCTCCTTCGTCGGCATGACAGGAAAACAAACGGTGCAGAGCATTTGTCATTCCGACCAGCGGGAGGAATCCTAGGATGCCTCCTTCGTCGGCATGACAAGAAAAAGAAACGGCGCAGAGCATTTGTCATTCCGACCAGCGGGAGGAATCTAAATATCGAGCAATGGGTGTTCAGGACAACCAGGATACATGCTTATATTTCTTTTCCGGATTATTGTCTCTCCCAATTTCATGCGCAAGAAAAAGCCGACTTTCGTCGGCTAAGAATGATTCAACTGTATTTATATTTAAAAGGCTAATATGCAGGCATTAAACCAACATACCTTATTCAGAATCGCAGCCCAATATTTTACTGCTAGGGCAATGAAAAAACTTGCAGCGCAAAAGAATAATCACCAATACTATTTCTATCCTATTAATCACATGTGTAGTTAAAGACACCCACTAACCAGACCAACCTGGCAGGCGTAGTAGTAGGTGTCCAGACTAGACATTAACTAAATAGGCACATCATTGTTACCAGCATTTCTACATGCCCTCTGCCTTGGCTCGCGCGACATATATTTTCCCAGGGTTACCGGTCTGAACTAATACTATGTCATCCCGGGTATCACTATCATACCGACCAGAAAAACGGAAGTTAATCGTATTCCAGTTTTTAGCAGTCGGATGCTTTTGATAATTAACCGTGGTTACATCAAGCAAGTCTGGACTGGCACTACGATTCTTATTGGCACCTACAGTACCAAACCAGAGCTCTTCATTATTGGCACCTGTGACCACGGTAAAACTTATGTCATCCTTCTTGTCATCATCGATGTCTAGTACATACATTTGCTCTTCTGTCATTTTGCCCAAGAGGTTTGTTGGCGGATCAAGCCAGTCGAAAACCAGAACGTTGGTATTTTCTTGCCATGTTTGCATAGCAGGGTCCCAATAGACCGATTCTATATTGCCTGTATCGATTCTAACCCATATCATCGAGCTTCCAACACCCGTGAAAGAACCCAAGACAGGTATGCTCGATTCCCAAAAAACCTTATCCTTTCTGCTATGTCCTGAATGCTCTATCGGACGAGTATCGGTATCGAGAGTCACCAGAGAGCCGGACATAAAGTCATTGTATTTATTTCCCCATAACAGATTATTCTCTTGACCATAATCCGATAATGAAATACCCTTGTAGTTTACCAGGGTATCATTCGAACCATCGCCATCTATATCCGTAATATACAAGTAAGATTTGGAATTGTTCCATGCATTGTCAGCGGCATTGTTATAGATGTGAAAAACATTGTTAATAACAGATGTGTATGTCGCCACTCCGGATGAAAAACTTGGCGTGTAGACACTTAAGCTCTCCGAAAACATATTGAACCCGGCTTTACTAATTCTAATACCAAGTTCATCGTACGCTTCATCTACATTACTACGAGCGATGATCTCGGCGGTGCCGTTGCCATCAAAATCCAGCACCCTAAGAGCTTCATCCTTTATACTGGGTAAGCCGTGTGTAATGCTGGTTTCAGCAAAACTGTCTGGCAGGAATCCATCGACACTGCCCAGAACATATCGCACGCCGAATTTTGTCGCCGTCTGATACTTGTTTATCCATATGAGATCCGTATAACCATCACCATTCATGTCACCGGGATGTAGCTTATACAGAGACCAATCTCCTTTCCCATTACCAAAATCACACTGGCCCATAGGTTCTTCGGTACCGGGGGCAACAACACAAACTTTATCTTCCAACTTGAAGGCGCCGGAGGCAGTGCCCATGGTTAGGTAAACTTGATTTTCAGTGCCGGAATGATTATTCCAAACCAGATCCTGTATTCCGTCATTATTAAGATCATGTGCGACGACATCGTTTGCACCAGACATGCCATCGGGGACTGAATGAACCTGTGGTGTCTGGAAATCATATGTGCCTGCTACTAGCTGGTAAGGTTCACAGACAGTATCCGTATATTCCGTCGACTCGGTAACACCGGCAGGGCTATTGTCGTATAGGTTCTTAAAACTAACCGTCAATGGCACAGCTTCTGTTACTTCAACACCCTCAGAGAAAAAGGTACTCCAATCCCCTGTATTCAAGGCATTTGTCGCAAGTGCTCCATCGCCGCCTAGTGAAATAACCTCTTTAGAGGCATTTTCAATTATTTTTGAATATCGACTATTCAGATTTACGGTACCCGATGTAGTCAAGGCTTTATATGAGGCCGATATGGCCGCTTCAATTTCGGTTTTGGATGCCGTAGAACTGATGGTGGCGATGGCCATGCGTCCGTAGGTTACCTTGGAAACATATATTGGAGGATTATCTTCGGAAATTTCAGATCTTTCCTTTAAATAGGTCAATTCATCGCCATAAAAATCACCAGTAAACCAGTCTTCCGGTTTTGGTGGTTGTTGTACCTCTACGTCATAGAGCTTTTGTGTGAGTCGAATTACTATATTATGTTTCTCAGATCCAATATCCATTGAAGCATCAAGTTTTGCTTTAACTTTTGCCAGGCCGTATTTTGTTTTTCCTGAAAAACCCGCTTTCAAAAAAAAGCTTCCGATGTCTTTGGTTTCTTCTATAGTCAAATGAGTACTATCACCACTTGGAATACCTCCTGTAAAGACATCGACCACTATGTCGTTGATCGCGGTGGATGTAGTACTAAGACTAGGTGATTCGATCGTTCTACTGGTACCACTTGAATTCGTAGTATGAAGATTTGTTACCGTAATGGTAACTGGAGTTCTATATAAAGGGTCAACAGATAAGGCCGCAAGGGTACCATCTACACTTCTGAATGGGTTCCCCTGCAAAATGGCACCGGGCCAGCTATAATTTCCATCCGTATTACCAAACATTACGATTTGTTCTGGATTAGCCTCTAACTTGTAGGTTTTGCTTGTGCAGCGGCTACGGGAGGTCAGCAGTGTATCCGTGGCATTTTGCTCATCATCGCTTGCAGGATCATAATCCATAGGTACATTTTCAACAGTTTCCCAGCTTGTGTCTTCGGCTAGGAGCGTTTCTTTTGCTTGACCGACAGGTATATCTAGCTGACTGTAGGTAATTGTCGACGTTGGCAAGTCTTGTGGTGCTACACCATCGCTGGAATCACAAGCCGCGGTACCTGCTAATAACATAGCCATGGTTACTATTTTACGAAATGCATGTTTTTTGAATTTATTTTGCAATACCATAATTCCCAATCCTTCATTATTTAAGTGATTTCTGCATATCAGTTTCTGTCGGATATACACAGCAGAACCCACCACCCAAAAGTAATATTTGTCACATGTATATATGCTAGATTAATATGGTATTCACAAATCGAAGGATTGAACTCACTCTTTCGAGTGAATTTTCATCCTATAATATTGGATAATCCATATTAGAAGAACGAGAGATAGGGAACTATTCAGATAATATAGTGCTGCTATATCACAACAAATGGGACTATCTTGCCTGTTGATTGTACACTGTGCATAGTACCATTAGCATGATGGGAAGATTTTCAGTCATTTCAATAAATAGCAACAATTTAGACTGCTGGATTTGAAATTAGGTACTGAAATTTCACTCTGAAGAGTGAATATTTGTTTCTAATTATATGTAAACCTATAAAATTTCACGGCTATTATAATTAAGGCTAATCCATGAAAATCCTTGTTGTGGATGACCATCCACTGTTTATCGACGGTATCAGTCAGGTTTTGAAACGACTATCCAGCTGTGTAGTGATTACTAAGGTTATGACAGTTGCCGATGCAATTGTGCAGATTGATTCTGGTAAAGAATTTGATTTGATTCTATTGGATTTAAATATCCCGGAACTTGATGGGAATACCCTGTTACACCGATACCGCTCTGACGAACTATGTATTCCTCTGGTAATTGTTTCATCCGAGGAAAAGGCCGGATTAATTCGCAATTGTTTAAACTGGGGTGCCATGGGATTCATACCAAAATCCTACGGTGCAGAGGAAATGCTCACTGCAATTAGACATATACTTGAAGGGAATATATATATTCCTGAGTTTGTAAATGAACTTATAAACCGCTTACCCAAGGAAGAGCGCTCCAATAAGCTGCCAGATCTTCTGCGAAAGAATGGCATCAGTAAAAAGCAATATGCCGTATTAGAATTACTGGCCAATGGACATTCAAACCAACAGATCAGTACAATACTAAACCGTACTGAACATACTGTTAAATCTCATATATCTGCACTGCTACAAATACTCAATGTCAAAAACCGTATCGAGTGTATTAAAGTAGCTAAATCCAGAAATTTACTAGACCAATAGCATTCGGGATTATGAATAACCCTCTGTAGTAGTTCAGACTTGAACTGACACATAGCTTAAAAATGTTATTGTTACCGATTTAGATTGAAGTGAAACTTTTAATCGAAATCATAAAGCGGTGTTAGAAGTTGGAACAGCCATCTATGAACTCTTAAGTCTCATATCATCATCTTCTTTTTGTAAAAACTGTTTAGCATAATTCGCAACTGCGCTGGTTTAACTGGCTTATGCAGTACGGAGCAAGAGCTATTTTGGATTACTTCCAGTTCGCTCGCTGCGGTATCTCCTGTAACCAATAATGATGGTATGTTACTGCTATAATGCTTTTGCAGTAACTCAATCACATTTATGCCTGTATTATATTCACCCAATCTATAGTCACTAACTACAACATCCGGCCTGCTTAACCCCAAATCCAGTAATTCGATAACGGTGTCAAATGATTCTGCCTGAGTTACTTTACAGCCCCACTTTTCCAGCATTAACGTCATCGCTTCACGTACTTCTATCTCATCATCAACTATTAATATATGTTTATTCTGTAACGCTTCATTTGTGACTAGTAGAGGTGAAACTTTGGACTCCTGAATAGGAATATGGCTTATTGGCACAGAAACACTAAAAACCGAGCCTTTATCCTTTATAGAATGCAGTGTGATTGTATGCCCTAACAATATACAAAGACGCTTTACGATAGCGAGACCTAATCCTATGCCATTACTTCTATTTCTCTCAGGATTATGCAATTGCTTGAACTCTTCGAAAATCACCGCCTGATTTACCCTTTCGATACCGCAACCCGTATCCCAAACCTGTATAAGAATATTGTCGCCACGCATTCGACATGCCAGTAAAATTCCACCATTTTCAGTGTAGCGCACAGCATTACTAAGCAAATTCTGTATTATTCGTTCAAATAATAATGGATCTGTATAAACACATGATGCACATGGCCGATATGAAATATTTATACCCTTTTCATTTGCTTCTAGCTCATATTCGCGAATAATCTTATTAAAAAGATTATTTATGGAGACAGGCTGTTTACAAATATCTATCGTGTCAGCATCAAGCTTAGAAATATCAAGCAAAGCATCAAATAAAGTGGTCAATGATTCTTGTGATCGCTCCAGCTTTGAATATATTTCTTTACGTTCATTCTCGCTATTACAATATTTCAGCGCATCTATAAACAACCCAAGGGAATGTAACGGTTGTCTAAGATCATGACTGGCGATCGCTAAGAAACGTGACTTGGCCATATTTGCCAGCTCAGCATCTTCTTTAGATTTTGTGACTTCTTCTATAAGATCTAAATTTTCGAACCTTAGCATAATACTGCGCAAAGATGATCTATGAACAATCCTGGCATACCCCATCAATGTAAACAAATATGCCAGAGACATAATGGAAATATAACCCCATACCTCATCACCTTTCTGCATAGTAATAAACGTAAGCGGCAAAATGGCAGGCATAAAAAATGCGTAGCTCACTGGAAGATAAGACGAATAAGAAACAACAGCATTCACTGTCATGCCACACAAAATGACAATGATAAAATAATAATACTCCAGAGGTATATCAAACAAACCAATATAGCCCCACGTCGCACCAGACAAAAATGTGCCCAACAAATATAGGTTTTTAAATTTTATTAAATTTCTTTTCTTATTTCTTTTATAGTAAGCCCCTAGCAGAGACCGAAGAAAAGCGATAATAAATACTAACGATATCCATATAATAAGTTCAGCATGATCAACATATCCCCACATCATTATCGCAAGAAATGTTGACACTATAATAGTACCTAACAAACTATAATTAACATTACCAAACAATATGTCAATTTGTTCTTGTAATACCTGTTCTTTTCTATTATTAACTACTGTCATTTACATCCCTTTAACACACTCTCTAACAAGGCTAAGTCTTTTCAAATAGTAAAGAAAGTTACAATCGGCTCCTAGCCTATTATCCCATCCTTGGCAATCGCCAAATTAGTCTCACATGACTATATTTCGTTTTCAATATTATTATTGCAATAATTAACAATTTTCGTCTGATGGGTGTCTCAACTCCGCTTCTTATGCTTGTTGGCTGGAATTGTTGATTGAGGATCATGGCTGTCCCGAAGTATTTCGTCTCAAGAGATGCTTGTCGAGATGAGTTTTTGTTCTGACCCCGAACTCTGACTTACATTCCCCTAACTTGCCGACCTTACCTCGCTCGTCTGTATGCGAAGACCTTTGGGCAATAAGCCACGCTCGATCAGTTCAAATAAGCCTTGCACTAACAACGCTAGCACTGCAGCGGGAATAGCACCTTGCAGGATCAAGCCTATGTCATCGAGTCGAATGCCTGTGAGTATAGGCTGACCATATCCGCCGGCACCAATTAGGGCACTAAGCGCAGCAGTACCCACATTGATCACCGCCGAAGTTTTTATTCCAGCGATAATAGCGCGCGTTGCCAATGGTAACTCTACGATACGCAGCCTGGCACGCGATGGTAATCCGAGCGCCTGTGCTGATTCGACGATAGCTGGCGGGATATCCTTGAGTCCGGCATGGGTGTTGCGAATAATGGGAAGCAGGCTATAGAGAAACAAGGCCATGATCGCTGGTGGTCCTCCGATACCAAGTATCGGGATCATGAAGACAAACAACGCTAAAGAAGGAATCGTTTGAATGACCCCGGCCACGCCGAGCACGATCGGACCAAGGCGTTCACGACGTGCTGCCAGGATACCCAGCGGAACAGCAAAAATGATTGCTGCGGATAAGGAAATGCCGACCAGTACCAAATGTTCACCGGTGTGCTGCCAGAATCTTTGCCATGCGGTCTGTACCTGGTAGTCCACCTCCAGATTGAGTGCCTGTTTCAAGAATCCTGCGGCAACCGCGGACTCAGATTCGCCATTCAGTTTCACCTGGGCATTCATTCTGCTCATGCTCGGAGCATCAATGCGACCGGCAAGTCGATTGAACATCGTCGCTACCTCAGGTGCGCGTTGTTCGACATCAGCACGATACAGAATGACAGCGTTATAAATGGGGAAGTAATTCAGATCATCCTCAAGTGCCCGGAGTTTGTAATAGGCGATTTCCGCATCCGTAGCGTAAAGATCGGTCACATGTAGCGTGCCTGCTTCAATACCACGATAGGCCAGATCATGGTCCAGTCCCCGCACGTTTTGTTGAGGCAATCGGTAAGCTTGCTGCAGGCCCGGCCAGCCATCGGCCCGATCCATAAATTCGTTACCGAAACCCAGTACAAGTTCGGGATGATTTTTTAAATCAGAAATCGTGCGTAGCTTGAGTCGTTCGGCAAGCTCTGCTTTCATCCCAATTGCATAGGTGTTGTTAAAGCCGAGTGGCGGCAACATTCGCAGGCCACGTTTCGTCAGAGCCTGCTTGAGTTCTGCCTCGGTTTGCAGGTTTTCATTGACCAGAATCTCTTGTAACAAGGTACCCGTGTATTCAGGGTAGGCATCGATCTCTCCACTGAGTAATGCGTTCCACAATACGCGTGTACCACCCAGTTGGCGTTGATGATGACCCTCGATGCCTGTTTGCCGGGCCAGTTGTTGGAGCATCTCGCCGAGGATGACCGATTCGGTAAATCCTTTGGAGCCAACCGTGATGCTTACCGCTTCCTCAGCACCGACAACGGGGTTCACCAGTAAGGCGCAAAATCCCAACAGCGCCACGCCTATCCTCTGTTTCAGCTTCATCTGAGTGCCTCAACGAGCTGCACCATGGGTTCACGTTGTGCGGTGATAAACGCTTCAACGAAGGGTTCAGTCGGAGTCTGCGCCAGCTCTTTGAAGGGACCGGTTTGCACGATGCGTCCATCCCGCATTAGCACCAGGGTGTGCCCGAAAAATGCCGCTTCGGCAATATCATGGGTGACCATAACGACGGTTTTGCCAAGCTGTGCAAAGATAGCCTTGAGCTCCTGTTGCAACTGGAAGCGAATCATAGGGTCAAGTGCGCCCAGCGGTTCATCCAGCAGCAACAGATCAGGATCCAGCATCAGTGCGCGCATGAGGCTGACACGTTGGCGCTGGCCGCCGGATAGTTCAGCTGGGAAACGGCTCATCATCTCCTCAGGTAGTCGCACCAATTGAGCAAGTTCGTTGAGGCGGAAATCAATCCAGCTTGGATCGCGGCGTAGGTAGCGAGCCATGACCGTGACGTTGTCGCGTACCGTAAGATGGGGAAACAGGCCCCCTTCCTGAATAACGTAACCCATTCGCTGTCGGATCTGGAGAATATTTTCAGACGATAATCTGGTTCCTTCGAAAGTGATACTGCCAGAATCCGGCTGGATTAGACCTGCAATCAGGCGCAGTAAAGTGGACTTACCGCAGCCACTTGGGCCTATGAGTACTAAAGTTTCGCCGCCAGGAACCTGAAGATCAGTCGACGCCAAAGCCGGGGCATCGCCGTAGAGTTTAGAGACTTGTGAGATTACCAACATACACACAGTGTGCTGGAATTACCCACCGTGCTCAAGGAATAAGGTTTGCAATCAGCATATTTCCAACAAGACACGGTTCGGGATAACCATGCTACCTATTGCTGAAATAATCCCGTCAATACTCTCCCCGACTGCGGAGGGATATCGAATATTAGCGGCAAGTGCCTGCCGTTCTGCCTTGCCGCTAACTTAAGGTGAAATATCAGGTTTATCTCTCAAGCCTATGAAGTTTTGTTGATAGTCAAAAACACCACATTGCCGCTGAAAACTGGTACGCCTTTTGCGATACCTCCTGGAGCCAAAGCTTCACTGTACTTTCGAGAGCGCTAAAGACAACAGGAGTCATACCATGGAATTGAGCAATCAGGCCAGCCAATGCCCGGGATTAAAACTGGGACATAAAAAGACACACACCTCAACCGCAACCCCTCACAAGTCGACCAACATAGTTGGCACAGCGGGCACAGAACAAAAACGGATCATAAAAGCGAACTACACCTCCAACAACATACACAGCAGCAACACCATGCCGGGATATTTCAGGCTACCCGAGTACGAACCCACTAGACTACAACTCCTGCCGGCAGCACCACAAACCCTGTTCCAGAAAGAACAACTCCAGGCTATGCTGGACGACTTCAGCAAACACATGCACGAGGCGATTGTGCAAAATCAAATCCAATTGCCACCCAGCATAGAACTGAGCCTGAACTCTATGGGCAACATCAACGTGCTTGGTAATCACCCGGACCAACCAACAATAGCTAACCTGTTCACCAACAATTCACCACTGGAACTGCAATTCCACCAAATCGCCTTCACCAGCCGTCTACAACAATTGGCAAACTTACAACCCGGCTTCAAAGGTGAATTCTTCAAATACCCAAACCACAGCATCGAACAAATTACCTTCGTCCACCTGCGCGCGGTAGAACTAAAACCCTTCCACATGACCATAGGCCAACCGAAAGATCTCATCGATCCCGCTTTAGACAAGCAAATTCCAAGAGGCGAATTCCCGCCCTTTCACCTTGTTATATCCAAACGCGAAACAAGCCCTGCTTTATCACCCGTAGCGGACAATCCAGTACCGTCAAAACCGGAAGAAAATATATACACCATAGATGATCCAAAACCACCCAGAACTGTCCAGCCAGAACCCCATAAAGAGGAAAAAAGCCATCACAGACACAAAGGCAAACTGAAATGCATCATCAATAGCTAGACCATATGTATTCCAGCATTTAAGAAACAGAGAAATCAGATAAGCCAGAAAGCCATTGTTTCTAACATTCGCAACAATTGCTCTCTGAGACGGTTTTTCTACGATGAATGTCAGCGAGTGCTAACAGGAATAAGGACGCATCCAGAACCGAAGGTTCTGGATGTACCCAGAGGGAACAGATACTTAATGCGACCTGAGCGATAGGGAGGAAGTACCCAGAGGGCACAGGTACTTAATGAAGCTCGAAGAGACTCTAAAGTGCGATCTGAGTAGAACGAAGAAGTGCCTAATGAAGCTCTTATGGAGATTCTAGGCAGAACTCAAAGAGGTCCTGGAGTAGTGGTTGTTTTGAGAATGTCGAGTGCTGAGTGTCCCGACTCTACCGCGGTGCGACAAACCGCACAAATGCTCTTAAACCCGTCGTGACAGCGACACATACTTTCTGTAAGACAATACCCGCTCTCACCTACCCTGGCTACGCGGTACGTGTGCCCTACATATATTTTCAGATTTTAACGTTAATCAGCTAAGAGGCAACCTGATTGCGACCTGCTCTTTTAGCGCGGTATAGATTAACATCACTACGCTTCATCCAGTCCTCATAATTCTCACCAGATACCAGTGCTGCCACCCCCATGCTGACGGTTATCGGGTATTTTGGAATGAATCTCGCACTGGCGATGGCCTCTCGTAATTCTTCGGCGATGTGCAGACCATCATCATGATTGGTGCCATACAATATAGTCAGAAACTCTTCACCGCCCAGACGAAAAACCATGTCTGTACTTCGTATCCGCTTCTGCAATAGCTCTGCGATGCCATTGAGTACTTTGTCACCGGTATCATGTCCATATACATCATTAATGGCCTTAAAATGGTCTATATCAATTGTCAGCATGGTCATGGGTACCCGCTGACGACGATTCTTATTAACAATGTTTTTCAGGATATCGTGTAACATTACACGGTTATATACACCGGTTAAGGGATCAGTCACCGCCTTTAATTGTAGAACATGCTGCTGATTGGTAATGATACGAATGAAGATAGCAGAAAACATGCTAACGATGATCTGAGTGGCAATTAAGCGACTTGCTACATCATGCGGTATCGTGCTCCACATCAAAGGAAATATAATAACAATCAAAACCGCATTAGCTAACCAGGCCTTTTTCTCATCCAGCATAAAATAAAAAGAGATGATCGCGGGATATGCCCATTGAGCCCCGATCGTACCTTGTTTCATAATACTGAACACCAATACCAGCATAATAATTGGAACCGTACCAAACAAGGTTAGATATGGATGATAGTGGCCACGTCTAATTGTCCAGGCCTTAAAACCCAACAATCCCATGATAAGAATTGAGCCTAAACCAAGGATATATTTATCAGCAAACAGGTTGTAAATAGTGAACGGTGTGAGAAAGACAACAGTAACCAGGGCTACCGCGATGATGGAATTGTGCTGAATTACCGCTGTGTTAGCGACATTAAGAGCCGATAGAGGCATATACAAATTTCACCTATTGAAATTATTATAGATACTGCAAGATAGGAGGGAATAGTGCCTAACTACAGACTATAAAACTTGGCATATTACGCCACAAACTTGGCCTATTACGACAACAAGTATGCAAACTGTAAATGAGCGATCTGATTAGGTGTTAAGAATATCTATATTTCATATAGAGAAATATACTAGCTCCTCCCTGATGGATGCCATTCACCTCAGCTGTCAATATAGTGCTTGCGATATTCTGTAGGTGAGGTGTTATACCATTTTCGAAAAGCTGTAGATAATGATGATGTATCCTGATAGCCAAGCATCATTGCGATCTCTGTAACACTCAAATGGCCACGCTTAAGATAATCAATCGCCAATTCCTTACGGGTCAACTGAAGTTGTTGGGAAAATGATGTGCCTAATTCTTCCAATTTGCGTTGCAAGGTGCGAGGACTCATAGCCAGATT
The DNA here is from genome assembly GCA_029883105.1 of Gammaproteobacteria bacterium. Lineage (GTDB taxonomy): Bacteria > Pseudomonadota > Gammaproteobacteria > Thiohalospirales > Thiohalospiraceae > JABURT01. Next base: position 1,387 of record JAOUJT010000028.1, on the reverse strand, counting down.
ATCCGCGATAGTAGTCAGTTCTGGTTCTCCGCGGAGCAGTTGCTGACGTATTGCAGAATAAATTTCATCCCTTATGTCATGCATATGATTATGTGCAGGCAAACGTTGCCGCAGTATATTCAACAATATTGAATCGAGATCTGGGTCAACCGGATTAATATTTGGTAGTTCCAGATTTGCCTTGGGACGAACCAGCTCATTGTATGGTTGGTTTATCTTCACTGGGCTTTCGAAGAACTTCTCATATGCCATCTGACGTGAAGCATACTCGGTGGTCAGATGAATCGCGTTAAGTTGTGACACTCCAGGACCACAAAATCGATCAGCATGACTCACCCAATCGGAAATTAGCAGGTCCAGTCGATAACCACTAATAGGGAAGCCTTTGGCTCTGCTTGAAACGCGAGTAGTAAATTCATTATCCAGGATATGTAGAGAAGGATAAACAACATCAGAGTAAAGACCATAGAACTTTTCTGATCGTTCCTGTGCTTCTCTGGCATTTTTGGAACTAAATATGACATAAAAGAGAACATTATTACGCTGATACACCGCTGTTGGCCAATCCATCAGCCAGAAATACTCATTACCACTCAACTCCACACCTTTGGCCAATAAACTCTCTAGTGACTCTGTTGGTATGCGGGCCTCAAAATCTTCCAGATCGCTTCTTTTTAAACCTATATGATTCAGTAATACATCACCCGAAACACCATGACGCTCGGCATTATCTACCGCATAACGAACCCTCATCAGGCTAACACTATTGTTGGTGTTTAAGCTCATATACAATCAACCTTTTTTCAGTGATACAAGTTACATTTAAAACTCATCTACCCACTGCCAATATTTCACCATCGCTGCATTAAAACATCATTACTTGTTGTAAACATTAGTAAACTAAGCAACGTCTGGAAAGATACCACAAAAGCACGAACTGTGATCAGCTTGAAATTCTGGGCTTAGATTCAGAATAATCAGCAGAACAATCAGCAGAACAATCAGGGACAGACCACGGTTTCTAGATTAAATCGTGGTCTGTCCCTGAGGGATCTTAGAAAAAAGACGAAGGTTATTAAACGCAGAAGAACCCGTAGCCATACATTTGTATATTTGGTGGCAGAACAGAAATAGAGTCAAACCAGATGCTTATTAAGTATTAAACCTTATTTATCAGAGCTTTTCATCTAACCCAAAATACATCCCAACCAAAATGGCAAAAAAGTTTATTAAACGACGAAAAGATTGAATAATACACAATCAGAACCTACAGACAGGATTTCTTAATGACCCACCCGATTCTTGAAGATCTGCAATGGCGCTATACCTCGAAGCAGTATGATCCGACAAAACGCGTCTCCGATGAAGACCTGGCCATACTGCTGGA
>JAOUJT010000226.1 GCA_029883105.1 Gammaproteobacteria bacterium | reverse complement strand
CATACGATCCAGTTGCGCCGACTGGGGAAACTGCCGCATCTTTACCGCGTATTCGATGACTTCACCCACACCGCTTATTCGTGGTTGTTCTGCGCTACAGGTAATGGCGACAACATCAAGGTAGATACCTGGCGCCAATCTCCGGTTAAGCCGTACCTCTTCTTCACACAGGTGTTTGCGTTTTTCCAGACTGGAGAAATCCAGGAATCCAAGATTCACTGGCTTTTTTATCTTGTAGGCATAATCACCGGTAAGGATGACCCAGGATATGTGGGTTTCGATGAGTTGTGGTTGGTCAACAGGGTGGTCGTAGGCATCCGGTTTGAGTAAGGCCTGTATGAGTGTCTGGCAACACGCACTGTTATCCATAGTAATGTCTGTTTCTTATTGATTTGTGAGTATAGTTTTCAAGTAGACAGTCACATCCTAGCCTTAAACAAGCATATTTCCCCTGTTCCAGATCAAAAAACCTATTGCCACTATCCACTATAGTTAAAAGATGTAGCCTGAAATGAGAAGACCTATGTCTGATATCAAGGATAGTTCACTGGCAGCAAGCGGCGTCAACCGTATCGAATGGGCCTTGCAAGAGATGCCAGTCATCAGGGGGCTGATGCAAGGGCTGGCCAAGGAACGGCCACTGGACGGCATTCGCATCAGTGGCTGTCTGCACATCACCACCGAGACTGCCAATCTGGCACGTACCCTGCGGGCCGCCGGTGCCGATGTGGTGCTCTGTGCCAGCAATCCCCTCAGCACCCAGGACGATGTTGCCGCCGCCCTGGTCGAACACTACAACATCCCGGTGTTTGCCGTTTGTGGTGAATCCACCGAGCTCTACTACCAGCATATCCAGGCGGCCCTGGATCACAGACCACAGCTGACCATGGATGATGGTGCCGACCTGGTCAGTGAACTGCACAAGGGTCGAACAGAGCTGTTAAGCGATCTGATTGGCGGTACCGAGGAGACCACTACTGGTGTGATTCGCCTGCGTGCAATGGCCGCAGATGGGGCACTAAAGTTTCCGGTTATTGCCGTGAACGATGCGATGACCAAACATCTGTTTGATAATCGCTACGGTACCGGACAGAGTGCGCTGGATGGCATCATCCGCGCTACCAATATCCTGCTGGCGGGAAAGAACTTTACCGTGGTGGGTTATGGCTGGTGCGGACGCGGTGTCGCCATGCGCGCCAGCGGACATGGTGCCCACGTCATCGTCTGTGAGGTAGATCCCTTACGCGCGCTGGAGGCCAGTATGGATGGCTACCGGGTCATGCCACTGATGCAGGCGGCAGCTGAGTCCGACTTTATCCTTACCGTTACCGGCGACAAGCACGTCATCGATCGCCAGCATATGCAGGTCATGAAGGATGGCTGCATACTCGCCAATGCTGGGCACTTTAATGTGGAGATCAATATCCCGGCACTACAAGCGATGAGCTGTTCAAGTCATCGGCCACGTCCCTTTGTCGACGAATATCAACTGAAGGATGGTCGCAGACTATGCCTGCTGGCCGAGGGTCGATTGGTCAATCTGGCGGCAGCCGAGGGACACCCGTCTGCGGTGATGGATATGAGTTTTGCCAATCAGGTGTTGAGTGCGATCTATCTTCTGAAAAATAAAGGCCGTCTGGAAAACCATGTACATACTGTTGCGCCGGAGATAGATCAGCAGATCGCAGAACTGAAACTTCTGGCCATGGGGATCCAGATCGATCAACTCAGCGACGCGCAACAGCACTATCTCTCTTCCTGGCAGGAAGGCACCTAAACAGCATGACGGACAGCAGGATGGATACAAAACTTGAACATATGCTGGAGACCATCCGCCACGAGGCGCAGGCAACCGCCGCCTATACCGGTCGTAGCCAATTTTCCACCCGCGTGATGAAGGCAATGGCCAAGGTCCCCAGAGAACAGTTCATCCCCAATGAATACAGACTGGGCGCATTTGATAACGGTCCCCTGCCCATCGGTCACGGGCAGACCATATCGCAGCCCTATATCGTTGCCCTGATGAGCGATCTGCTGGAACTATGGGGTGACGAGGTGGTGCTGGAGATAGGAACCGGTTGCGGTTACCAGACCGCTATCCTCTCCCGTCTGTGCAAAAAGGTTTACAGCGTGGAACGGATCCCGGAACTGGCCAGCACTGCCCGACAGCATCTGGACGAACTGGCCTATAGCAATGTGGAGACACGCTGTAGTGACGGCTATCAGGGCTGGCCGGAGGCGGCACCATTTGATGCCATCATCGTTACCGCCGCCGCACCCTACATCCCGCCCTCCTTAATCGAGCAGCTCAAGCCTGGTGGGCGCATGGTGATTCCGCTTGGTAAGATCTATCTGGGCCAGCAGCTGTCTCTGCTAATAAAAGAGAACGATGGCAGCATCCATACCGAGTCCATACTGGGGGTAGTCTTCGTACCCTTGGTAGAAGACAGTGGTGTTAAAGATATTGATTGATCGGGCATACATACCCTTGGTAGAAGACCATAGTGGTGAAGACATTGATTGATCGGGCATAAATACCCCCTTATAGAAGACCGTGGTGTTAAAGATATTGATTGAATGGGCATAAATACCACTGGTAGAGGAGAACGGTAGGACTCATTGACGGTATCAATTACCCGCCTCTATGATAAAAACCCCATCAACCACGCCATTTTTCCTACTGTTTATCGATCCAGATCAATGAAAATATCCAATTATGGTCTACAAATGACAATAGATGTAAGCAAAAATAATTGCCGTAAACAAAAGGAGAGGAACATGGCCGAAGACAGCAAGAAAGATTCTGCACTGCAAAAGAGCGAGGTAACTCCCGCACGCAGTCTGAGCCCCTTTGAGGAGATGGATCGCTGGATGGATCAACTCAGTCGCGGCCTGTTCCATCCTTCCCGCTGGGACTGGCCGACGATGCCACAACTGCGTACCGGCATACCCAAGGTGGATGTGGTCGAACGAGACAATGAGGTGCTGATTCGCGCCGAGGTACCCGGGGTAAAGAAGGAAGACCTGGAGGTGAGCATGACGGACAATACCGTCACCATCAAGGGCCATACCAGTCACGAGGAGAAAGAGGAGAAGGGCGACTACTATCGCCACGAGATCAGCAAGGGCTCATTCAGTCGTACCGTTGCCCTGCCCGGTGATGTGGACAACGACAAGGCCAAGACAAAATTCAAGGATGGGGTACTGGAGGTCACGGTACCCAAGGTGGAAAAGGCCAAACGCAAAAACATCAAGCTGGACTAATCCATCAGCAATCCTGCCGCCCGGCCTTGTTGCCGGGCCCTCTTCACCCCTTTGTACTCATCTAGCTTCAATACGCAATCCGAGGAAATAACCTGCTCACTTCTGCCGCAGGATATCATTGTATACGCGTACCCGTTCCACGTATTGCAGCGCCTCATAACCTCGGGCATAACCGTGCTTGAACCTCCTATAGTACTTGCGTTGTGATAACAGTGGCAGCACCTGCTCTAGATCGATCCAGCGATCAGGGTCCATACCCATACGTTTGGCTAGCAGCCTGGCATCACTTAAATGTCCATAACCCATATTGTAGGCCGCGAGAAGCATCCAGGTGCGTTCCGGTTCCTGGATAGAGGATGGCAGCCGGGCACGCAGCTGTGCCAGATACCTTGCGCCGGCAAAGATGTTTGTTTTTGCATCCAGTCGATTGCCAATGCCCAGCTGCCTTGCGGTGGGCAGGGTGAGCATCATCATGCCTCGCACACCGGTAGGGCTGCGTGCGCGTGGATTCCAGTGAGACTCCTGATAGGAGATCGCTGCCAGTAGCTTCCAGTCCAGGCCGTATTTTTTTGCCGCCTGCATAAACCAGCGTCGGTACTTTGGTAAGGTCTGATAAATTTTGTTCCGAAAGCGTCTTGTATCCACATAATCGAAGCTTTCCAGATGGCCATAATACCGCTCCATCAGATCATTCAGACCACCGGCTTCGATGAAGTCTTCGAGCCACACCAGCATGACCGCCTGCAGATGTTTGCCATTGTCTGGTAGGACCCAGGCCAGAGAGCTGTAGTCGTTCAGGTCAAGGGCAGGGATTAACTCTGGATAGTAGCGCTGGGTCATCGCGACGATATTGGAATCACTCACCGTGCATTCGATCTCACGTTTCCATACCTTCCATAGCAACAGCTCGGTATCTGAAGCGGGATCCTGCTCCCACTCCAGCCAGGGATATTCCCTTTTCAGTTTTCCCAACTGCTCAGCATAACGACCAGCAGGGATCACCAGCTGCCTGCCTGCAAGCTCTTCGATGGAGGCAGGCACACCCTTGTGATTTCTTCGGCACACCACCTTCTCATGCACCGATTGATAACTGGGGCCAAACAGATATTTCTCACTATCAAGCCCTGTCCGGGTTAGGCCAGCGGCGGCAACATCCGCTTCACCTTGATCGATGCTGTTTAATATCTCCTCTACGCCATCCCTGACCACAAAGCGTACCTTTACACCGATATATTCAGCAAACGCCACGGCAAGGTCATACTCCAGCCCGGCATACTCGCCGTTCTGTCCTTCGTAATAGGTCGTTGGTGCATTGCGGGTAACCACCACCAGCTCACCACGTGCCTGTATATCTTTCAATACCGTGTGACGCCACTCTGTTTTATAGAGATAGAGACTGACAGCAGCAATGACGGGGATAATCACGAGAACCACGAAACCGAACAGGAATCGCTGCCAATAACGCTCTATGGTACAGATGAGATTGTAAAAAATATTCACACCAAGACATTAGAAAAACAAAAATCTGATTAATTAGATCCGTATCGCCGCAAACACCATTTCAACAACTGACTAGCCAAACAAGCCGTGGCGGATAATGG
>JAOUJT010000225.1 GCA_029883105.1 Gammaproteobacteria bacterium | reverse complement strand
TGGTGAAACGGCATGGATGAAATCGCATGCGGCTGTACCTATTGCTGAATACATTGGAGATGATCTATTTAAAATATATTTTACTTCACGTGATGAATTAAATAGAAGCTATACCGGTTATATAGTAATAGATATTTCTCGTCCGAACCACATACTCGAATTATCCTCCAATCCAGTGTTGTCTCCAGGAGGTCTTGGAGAGTTCGATGATAGTGGTTCGATGGCAACTTGGCTCACAACTTATAATAATACGACATTTCTATATTACATTGGATGGAATCTTGGAGTGACAGTTCCTTTTCGAAATTCAATTGGTTTAGCTATACGAAAACAAAGTGATAATTTCATACGATATTCTCCTGGACCAATAATCGATCGTTCTATGCATGAACCTCATTTCTGTGCGAGTTGCTGTGTTTTACCAGGCGAGGATGTATGGCGAATGTGGTATTTGTCCTGTACAAGCTGGAATTTTCGTGACGGTAAACCTGAGCATAATTACCACATTAAATACGCCGAATCTTTTGATGGTATTAATTGGAAAAGAGATGGGGTCGTTGCTATTGACTATTCAAATGAAGACGAATATGCGATATCTAGGCCATCTGTTATTTACGAAAATAATTGTTGGAGGATGTGGTACTCTTTCAGGGGTGAATCTTATCGCATTGGGTATGCCGAGTCATTAGATGGTAAAATTTGGACTCGAATGGATAAAGATGTCGGCATAGATGTATCTAAGGATGGATGGGATTCAGAAATGATTGAATATCCATTTGTGTTTGATCATAAGGGGCAACGATACATGCTTTATAATGGTAATGGATACGGAAAAACGGGATTTGGTATCGCTGTCCTAGAGGATGCTTAATAAAAGATTATTATGGCTGAATAACTGGTTCCGGATAATTGCATTGATGAATGGTGCTCAACTTAGAAGAAGCACTTATAGAGTTTTTTGCATAAAACACTTGCCGTATTGGGTGTTATAAAAAATCAACTGAATAATTATCAATTTCATATTGATTAACTTCGAATGGCTTTACTATGATGAAAGTTATTGAGCATATTTATATAATTTCTACAATACTATTTACTGTGTATAGCCAGCTAATTATGCGATGGCAAGTGGGTTTGGCTGGTGGATTGCCTGCTGATGGTCAGGGAAAAATTGTTTTTATCATTAATTTGCTTCTGAATCCATGGGTAATAAGTGGTGTTGTTGCAACATTCTTGGCTGGTGTTTCATGGATGCTGGCAATGACCAAGTTTGAAATTAGTTATGCGTTCCCTTTTATCAGTCTCAACTATATATTGATCTTATTTGCTGCTTTTATTTTGTTTGGTGAGACGTTTTCTATGGTTAAAATTATTGGTACTACGTTAGTTGTTGTAGGTCTGCTTGTGATTGCGCGAGGATGATATGGGTCAAATAACTAAGGGCATGCGTTCTATTTTGTCACATCCGTTCGTGTATGATTCTTTTCAAACATTAATGGGAGCTAAATCGGTTCGCACCGAATTGATCGATGAGTTTATTCGCCCTACTAGCGAGAGTAGAATTCTCGACATAGGTTGTGGTACTGCGGAAATACTGGATTTTTTACCAGCAATATCTCTGTATTCTGGTTTTGACATAAGTCAGCCTTACATAGATGATGCAATCCGTCGGCATGGTGTCAAAGGGGATTTTACTTGTGGATTGGTTGATGAGAGACAATTAAAATCATTACGTCCGTATGATATAGTTTTGGCAATTGGTGTTCTCCATCATTTAGATGATGATACGGTTGAGTCGTTCTTTTCACTGGCAAAGATAGCACTCAGAAACGGTGGGCGCATGGTTACGATAGATCCTTGTTATGCGGATGGACAGAATCCAATCGCAAGATTTCTTGTGAGCAAAGACCGAGGGCAAAATGTGCGTACTTGCGATGAATATGTGCATCTAGCTAAGAATACTTTTGAGGATGTACAAGGTGTGGTTCGTCATCGATCTTGGTTACCATATACACATTGTATTATGGAGTGTGATGTCAAGTGATTCCATTTAATTTGCCGTATTTAACCGGCCGTGAACTCCACAACATTGCTCTTGCGCATGGGTATGGACAACTGGCTGGTGATGGTAGGTTTACAAAGCAGTGTCATCGCTGGTTGGAAGTTCATACAAAAACCTCTAAGGTACTATTGACGCACTCCTGCACCGCTGCCTTGGAAATGACAGCCTTGCTACTTGACTTACAGCCGGGTGATGAGATCATCATGCCGTCGTATACCTTCGTCTCTACAGCCAATGCGTTTGTTTTACGCGGTGCTGTACCCGTATTTGTCGATGTTCGCGCCGATACCTTCAACCTTGATGAGAAACTCATAGAAGATGCCATTACGCCTCGCACAAAGGCCATTGTGCCGGTGCATTATGCAGGCGTTGCCTGTGATATGGATTCTATCATGGAAATCGCCACTCGCCATGGACTTAAGGTCGTAGAGGATGCCGCCCAGGGTATAATGGCTAGCTATAAAGGTAAATCATTGGGGGCAATAGGACATTTTGGCACCTATAGTTTTCATGAGACCAAAAATATAATTTCAGGCGAAGGCGGTGCGCTGTTGGTTAATGATAAGGCATACATACAACAAGCAGAAATTATCCGTGAGAAGGGCACTGATCGTAGTCAGTTCTTCCGTGGTGAGGTAGATAAGTATTCCTGGCAGAGTGTAGGTTCTTCGTACCTGCCTGGTGAGCTCATTGCAGCATTCTTATCCGCCCAGCTTGAGTCGGCTGATGAAATCACCAATGGCCGTCTTCGTATATGGGACAAGTACCACGAACTATTCCAGCCACTTGAGTCGGAAGGATTATTACGACGACCTATTGTACCAGACGATTGCCAGCATAACGCCCATATGTATTATATTGTCCTACCAAGTCTGGAGATTAGGACTAATGTAGTCAACAGACTAAAAGAGCAGGATGTACATGCTGTTTTTCATTATGTACCCCTGCATGATTCTCCAGCTGGCAAACGATATGGCCGTACACACGGTGATTTCACAAATACCTATGTGGCAGCGGAGCAGCTGTTGCGCATGCCTTTGTGGATTGGTCTGGAAGAGAGTCAACAGCAACATATAGTTTCTATCATCCAAAAGGAGTTGGTGAAGTGAAAAGGGTACTTGTTACGGGTGGTGCTGGCTTTATTGGGTCGGCTGTCGTTCGTCAATTCATTGAAGAGACAAATATTACTGTCATAAATTTAGATAAACTCACCTATGCTGGGAATCTGAATTCTCTGCCTGAATTGATAGGGCATCCACGACATATCTTTGAACAGGTAGATATTTGTAATGCCAGTGAGGTTGCTCGAATATTTTCAGAGCACCATCCCGATGCTGTCATGCATCTGGCTGCCGAATCCCACGTTGATCGCTCTATCGATGGGCCAGCTGACTTTATTCAAACAAATATTGTAGGTACATATACTCTATTAGAAGCCGCACGGAGTTACTGGAATGGACTTGATGTAGAGTCTAAATCTGCATTTCGCTTTCACCACATATCAACTGACGAGGTGTATGGCTCTCTGGGTGAACATGGTTTGTTCACCGAGGATATGGCCTACGAACCTAATTCACCATATTCTGCCAGTAAAGCATCATCAGATCATCTAGTACGTGCATGGCACCACACCTATGGTATGCCCGTGGTGACCACAAACTGTTCAAATAATTATGGTCCATATCAGTTTCCTGAAAAACTGATCCCTCTAGTAATCTTAAATGCATTGGAAGGTAAGCCACTACCTATCTATGGAACAGGTGCGCAAATACGTGACTGGTTATTTGTTGATGACCATGCACGTGCACTACGTCTGGTGCTAGAGAAAGGTAAGATTGACGAGACCTATAATATCGGTGGGCATAATGAAAAAACCAATCTTGAAGTAGTGCATGTATTGTGCGATCTCCTGGATGAGTTAGTACCGGAGTCAGCTTATATTCCTCATAAGTCACTCATTACCTATGTGCAGGACAGGCCCGGCCATGATATGCGTTATGCCATTGATGCGTCTAAAGTCCAGCATGCGTTAGGCTGGACTCCAGATGAGACTTTTGAAACCGGAATGAGAAAAACGGTGCAATGGTATTTAAAGAACAATGAATGGTGTCAACATGTACTTGACGGTAGCTATCAAGGCCAACGTCTTGGAACTGATCTATAAAAGAGGGTGAGTCTGTGAAAGGCATTATATTAGCAGGTGGGTCTGGAACGAGACTTTATCCAATAACCCAGTCAATTTCTAAACAGTTATTGCCTATCTACGATAAACCCATGATCTATTATCCACTGACAACACTAATGTTGGCAGGTATTAGAGATATACTGATTATCTCCACACCAGAAGATACTCCACGCTTTGAACAGTTATTAGGTGATGGAAGTAGATGGGGGCTTAATCTTTGTTATGAAGTGCAGCAGTCTCCCGATGGTCTTGCTCAAGCTTTTATCATCGGCGAAAAATTCATCGGCAATGATTCTTCAGCTTTAATATTGGGTGATAATATATTTTATGGCCATAGCCTATCAAGTTTGCTGCAGCAGGCATATAAATGTTCACATGGTGCGACTGTCTTTGCATACCCGGTAAATGATCCACAACGTTATGGTGTTGTTGAATTTGATACAGAAGGCAGGGCGGTCAGCCTTGAGGAAAAACCAGCCGCTCCAAAATCACGTTTTACTGTAACAGGACTCTATTTTTATGATAACCAGGTAGTTGATATTGCAAAATCTATTAAACCATCCCCAAGAGGTGAGTTGGAAATTACAGATATTAACCGTCGTTATCTTGAACAAAAACAACTGG
>JAOUJT010000224.1 GCA_029883105.1 Gammaproteobacteria bacterium | reverse complement strand
TCCGTAGCCGCGATGTGGTAGAGGCCCAACTAGAGGTTGGGCTTGATGTGCTGGCGGTCAGCTCACCCTTCCAATCTCCGGACGAGACGGGAGCCAGGGTCGAGAGGTTCGGTGGTATCGCTTATTATCGAAGCCATAATTTGAGCGGTGGGCTGCGGGTTTCGGAGAAGGACCAGGGCCTGGGCGTGAAGATCCGCAAGATGCTGAAGCTTTTCTCTTTCGCTGATTTCCTGCATGGCCTAGGTACGCGAGAGAGGCCCGACGTAATCCACGCTCACAGCACTTTTTTCTGTGCCTTCGCAGCCCACCGTGTCGCGCGCAGGCTGAGGGTGCCTTTCGTCTACGAGATCCGTTCGCTCTGGGAGGAACGCTCCGTGATGAAATCTCCATCAATTAAGACTCGAGCTATCGCAAAGTTCCTGCGCGTGGTCGAGACCCAGGCCATGCGTATGGCTGACCATGTTGTGGTCATTAGCGAAGGTTTGCGAGACGACGTGTTGAGCCGGGGCATTCCAGCGGAGCGGATCACCCTCGTAGCCAATGCGGTCAATCTGTCGCGCGTTAGTAAAGATAGGGCGACAGTAACCACGAAGGCCCCTAGCAACTGGATCTTTGGTTATGTCGGCAGTCTTAGCGATATCGAGGGACTCGATCTACTAATCGAGGCGGTAGGCAAACTCCGCCAGCAGGGTTGGCATAACGAACTGCATATTCATGGCGACGGCCCAGCAATATCCGACCTTAGGCGACTGGCAGTGGGTATTGAGGGTATCGAGTTCTACGGTCGTTTCCATCCCGAGGATGTATCGAAGATCTACGGTTCAGTCGATGTGGTAGTGAATCCTCGGCGTCGCTCTGAGCTCACTGACAAGGTGACGCCGCTGAAGCCCCTGGAGGCCATGGCCTGGCGTAAGCCGGTGATCACCTCTTCGGTGGCGGGCATGCTAGAACTGGTAAGGCAAGGCGAGACAGGTTTTGTCTTCGAAGCGGATGACGCTGAGGCGCTGAGGGAGGCACTTCTACAGGTGACCATCTCGCAAGATGTACTCAGGATCACCGAGTCGGCTAGGCATTTCGTGAGGGACGAGCGCAGTTGGCGAAGCAACGGGCTAATGTACAAAACCCTTTACGCACAGCTGACCAGAGCAGATCCGACGACATGAGACCTCGGGCGGTACTATTTATTTACGGCGAAGGCGGACACCGCGCCCAGATGAAGCGCCTGTACGCACGGCTCGCGCCTAGGATGGAGGAAAAGGGGTTAGTCGCGGTCGGTATCTGCGAGAATGGCGATGAGCTTGATGGTTTCGTGAACTATTCGCAGCGTGGTATGCGCGACAAGCACAGCCACCTTAAGAGTTATATCCTCCTTCCCGTTAGATTGATCCACTCCTTCCTGATCCTCGTGCAGCTGGTTGTTAGCTACCGTATCGAAGGCGTCATTTCTACCGGGCCTGGCATCGCCATCGTGCCTTCAATCGCGCTGAAGCTCCTGGGTGCGCGGATAGTTTTCATCGAATCTTGGTCCCGGTTCGAGACGACCTCGATGACGGGCCGGGTGATGTACCGAGTGGCGGACCGCTTCTACATCCAGAACCGCAGTCTGCAGAGCCACTATCCAGATGCGATTTATGGGGGGCTTTTGTGAAAATTTTTGTCACAGTCGGTACTACACGGTTTAACACCCTTATTCGGAGAATTATTTCAGAGGGATTTTTCGAGAATCACGAATGTATCCTCCAAACGGGGCCAGGCGGAATGATGACCAAGAAGTTCGAATGTTTCGAGTATACAAGCGAGATCGATAGGTACTATGACTGGGCCGACATTGTGGTCAGTCATGCCGGTGCGGGATCGATCTACCGCTTACTTTCGCTTGGCAAGCGGATTGTGTTAGTGCCTAACGTCGACCGTATAGATCAACACCAACTCGACATAGCGACCTTCATGCACAACAACAACTACGCGATAGCGGTGTACGACTTTAATGTACTGTCGAGGGCGATTGAAAATGCGGCAGCGGCGGATTTCATATCATTCGAGAGCTTGGAGTTCTTTGTGGCTGAGGAAATAATTACCTTCATCGACCAGTGATAGAAACACATGGCATGGCCCATGCGCTGCATCGGATTTTAGAGGCAGCAGATCAATTACGAGAGCAGAAGGATGTTGTCTTTCTTCTTGTCGGTAGTGGGGCACAACGTGAGGCGCTGGTGGAGCAAGCGGAGTCTATGGCTCTGGATAACGTCCGGTTTCTCTCCCGGCAGCCGAAAGAGATGATGGCAGCGGTATGGAGCCTTTGTGACGTTTCCCTTATTCAGTTGAAGGATGACCCCCTGTTTCGTTCCGTGATCCCTTCCAAGATCTTCGAGTCCATGGGTATGGGTCTGCCGATTATTCTGTCTCTGCCAGAAGGGGAAACATCAGAAATAGTCAAAAAAACAGGTGCAGGTATTGTTATCGCGCCGGAACAACCAGACAAGCTTGTGCGTGCTGTATTGGAACTCTATAACGATATTAGTTTACGAAGTAGGCTGGCCAAGGCAAGTGCCGCTGCTGCCGTTAATTATTCCAGGGAGAGACAGGCCGCGATGATGATAGAGGTATTAGAAAGGGTCGTTGCTGGTGAGTCTATTGCATTTCAAACTTAAAATTCCGGGGATTAGTTAATCGTCAATGATTGGAAGAATGAATAAATATAAGGAAATGGTATGAAAATAATAAATGTCGTAGGAGCCAGGCCAAATTTTATGAAAATGGCACCCATCATTGAAGCTATGAATGCCTATCCATCAGAAATAGAACATCTGCTCGTGCATACCGGGCAGCACTACGATGAAAAGATGAGCCAATCCTTTTTCAATGATCTAGGGATGCCAAAACCGGATATCGATCTGGGAGTAGGTTCAGGCAGTCATGCTGAACAGACAGGTAGAATTATGATCGAGTTTGAGGAGATTTGTATTCGTGAACAGCCGGATCTTGTCATTGTTGTCGGCGATGTAAACTCAACTATGGCCTGCACCATTACCGCAAAAAAATTGAATATCAAGGTGGCCCATATCGAGGCAGGTCTGCGTTCTCGCGATATGACCATGCCCGAGGAAATTAACCGTCTCTGCACAGATGTACTGTGTGACTATCTTTTTACGACTGATCAATATGCGAATGAAAATCTTCTGGCCGAGGGTATTCCAGAGGAAAAGATTGTTTTTGTTGGCAACGTTATGATTGATACGTTGTTCAAGCACAAAGAGATAGCAGGGCAGTTAAATTTATTGGATGCGTTGGGACTTGAGCCTCAAGGCTATGCTGCACTGACCCTTCATCGGCCTTCCAATGTAGATGACAAGGTAGTCCTACAGGAGATTATGGAGGCGCTGACTGAAATAAGCCAAGAGTTGACGATTGTATTTCCGATACACCCACGTACACTAAAAATGATTGAGGTTTTTGAACTTGAGCACTATGTACAGGGTGATAAAAACAATGGAAAAATTAAAGTTATCGAACCTTTGGGTTATCTTGATTTCCTCCATTTGAATATGAATTCAAGGATGGTACTTACTGACAGTGGAGGTCTGCAGGAGGAGACAACAGCATTGGGTATTCCTTGCATCACTCTGCGCCATAATACTGAAAGGCCTATTACTTGCGATGAAGGCAGCAATGTCATTGTTGGAAACAAAAAAGAAACCATTGTAGAAGCAGCAAGAAATATACTTCAAGGACAGTCTCGTGTATCCCATGTACCAGAAAAATGGGATGGGAACGCCGCCGTACGAATAGTTGAGTGGCTGATTCTGCAGGGTAATTAATGGCGATTTAAAGTAATAAGAGCAATTTCTGAGAAAGAGGTCAGCTGATGTAATCCGCCATTTTCTCGACAAAGGGAAACGCACACTGAAACATAAACAGTTAATCGATAGTGAGCGATACCAATCGTTTTACTTCCCATAGGCCAGTATATAGCTTGTATTTTTGAATCTGAATATGCTTTTCTCTGGTTTAGCTCCTGTGAGAATACTTACTAAGAAGCGTATCATCAGTTGGCCTATATATTTACATCAATGTTTTACCAGAATGGTCGCTGTGTGATCGCCCCCTGTTGTAGTAGAGCTACTATTCGGCGCACAGGCTCCCCGTTTCTGGGTATCAAGTGTAATCGTGTAATGAAAGTCTGTTTTATCTGTCTGTTGGGAGCGCTCTGTAGTGGTCATTTTCCAACTCAACTATGTGGTGATTTTACCAGATAAATGGGTGTCCGATTTTATTAGAACACTACACTTCAATAAGTATGCCTATATTGAATTGTGCAACCGCACAGTCCCTAATATTTGGTAAAATTAAGTTTTTATATTCCAGTACAGAAGTCCAGCATATTCGGTATTTTTACTCCGATTTGATACACCTCATGCATTATTCAAATGATAGAAAGTAATCACACAAAGTGTCTGAACCTACCTGGTATCATTCATTTAATTTCATTACATACATAGTTATTACTAGCAAGTGCTGTATTTTTACCTAGTAAATTAGTAGGTTTATTTTTTTCACTTTTCGCACTACAAAAAATGGAAACCATGTTCTAGAATTAAAACTGTGATGGACTTCACATAATATATATATCAGGGAGGAGCAATGAATACAGTGTTTGTTTTTATATGTATTGCACTGATTTCTACTATATCGCTGCATTTCATCCTACCAGCCTTTGCTCATTCTGTAGGTTTGATCGACCATCCAAATCACCGAAAAACCCATAAGGGGCATGTACCATTGATTGGTGGCATTGCGATGTATATCAGCTTTATTGTCACCTTAATTTCTATAAATATCTCAGTGGATTATAAACTTGCTTTCCTGATTTCAAGTGGAATT
>JAOUJT010000223.1 GCA_029883105.1 Gammaproteobacteria bacterium | reverse complement strand
CCGGCGTAGAGATGTGAGTGATCGATACCGGTCTTCACACTCTGTGCCGTCCAGGCCTTGTGGGCCACCTCGCCGTTGGTCTCGGGGGCCATTTGCAGGATGGTGTCACAGACGTAGATGTCCTCTTCCAGAGACGGCATGCCCTTGGAGACGCCTTCGAGCTTGACCGTATAGTTCAGCTCTTTGAGCGACTCGTACTCCTCCTCGGTATTCCAGTCCAGACCCTTCACGCCATTGCCCAGCTTGCTCAGCAGTGGACCCAGGGCGATGTACTTGTTGTAGGTACTGGGGAAGTCACGCTCCACTACCTTAAACATAGGCATCGACTTTCCGGGTACGGCCTCGCACTCGCCCTTCTTCCAGTCCAGCACACCAAAGGGTTGTGCCAGTTCGGTAGGGGTATCGTGATGCATGGGCAGCGCCACCACATCCTTGCGCTTGCCCAGATGTGTCACCGACAACTCGGAGAACTTCTGCGCGATGTTTTTAAAGATCTGCCAGTCGGACTTCGACTCCCATGCAGGATCCACCGCCGCAGACAGAGGATGGATGAAGGGGTGCATGTCGGTGGTATTCAGATCGTTCTTTTCATACCAGGTAGCGGTAGGCAGAACGATGTCGGAATAGGCACCGGTAGAGTTAAGACGGAAGTTGATGTCGACCATCAGATCCAGTTTTCCAACCGGGGCCTCTTTATGCCATTTGACCTCCTTGCTCGCCTCGCCTTCCACACCTTCGGACATAACGCCGTTTTGTGCGCCCAGCAGATGCTTGAGGAAATACTCATGCCCCTTGGCGGAACAACCGATCAGATTGGCGCGCCAGACAAACAGATTGCGCGGGAAGTTTTCCGGTGCATCGATGTCTTCGTAGGCGAAGTGCATGTCGCCACTCTTCAACTGATCCACCATGTACTTGGCTACACCTGCCTCATCGGTGGCACCAGCCGCTTCCGCAGCATCAACGATATCCATGGGATTTTTGTTGAAGTGTGGTGCAGAGGGCAACCAACCCAGACGCTGGGCGACGACGTTATAGTCGGCCAGGGCATAGCCCTTGTACTTGGCCTTGGCGGTGGAAGCCAACAGGGTGTCACCTTCCAATCTTTCGTAGCGCCATTGATCCGTATGGAAATACCAGTAGGTGGTGCTGTTCATATGACGGGGTGGACGCTGCCAATCCAGGGCGAAGGCAACAGGTGCCCAACCGGCCTGGGGACGCAATTTTTCCTGTCCTACATAATGCGCCCAACCACCACCGGACTGACCCACACAACCACATATGTGCAGCAGGTTCATAATGCCGCGGTAGTTCATGTCATTGTGGTACCAATGGTTGATGGCGGCACCAAGGATAACCATGGACTTACCACGGGTCTTGGCGGCGTTGTCAGCAAACTCACGACCGGTACGGATAAGGTCGGCCTGCTTCACACCGGTAACCTTCTCTGCCCAGGCGGGGGTATAAGGCACGGAGGCATCGTCATAGCCCTTGGCCAGATTGTCACCCAAACCACGGTCGATGCCGTATTGAGCTACCTGCAGATCAAACACAGTGGCGACCAGTATTTCGCCGTCTTTGGTCTGTACCTTGCGTGCAGGGATCTTCCGCAAAATCATATCGCCCTGTTCAGGGATAAAATGCGGGAAGGCCACGTCTACCACTTCATCGCTCTTGCCGAGGCAAGTAAGCTCTGGATCGATGTCCGCCTGGTTGAGCGAATTCTTCGGTAGCAGGTTCCAACGACCCTCTTCACCCCAACGGAAACCTATAGAACCGTTTGGTGAAACAAAACTTTTCGAGGTGGCATCGTATACGATGGTCTTCCACTCGGGGTTGTTTTCCTGACCCAGCTTGTCGCTGAAGTCGGAGGCACGCAGGGTGCGATCGGTAACGTACTTGTCACCATCCTTACGCAGCATGACCTGGATAGGGAAATCCGTATAGGTCTTGGCATACTCGGTGAAGTAGGCCTCCTGCTTATCGATATGAAACTCTTTCAGCGCCACATGACCCATGGCCAGGAAGGCCGCAGCATCGGTGCCCTGTTTTACCGGCATCCATAGATCCGCAAACTTCACATACTCGGCGTAGTCCGGGGCCATGGAAACCACCTTGGTACCCTTGTAACGGGTCTCAATGGCAAAGTGGGCGTCGGGGGTGCGGGTCATCGGCAGGTTGGCACCGCATACTATTATATAGGTGCTGTTGTACCAGTCGGCCGCTTCAGGCACGTCGGTCTGCTCGCCCCAGGTCTGCGGTGAAGCAGGAGGCAGATCGCAATACCAATCGTAGAACGAACCACAAGCACCACCGATCAGAGACAGGTAGCGTGAACCAGCGGCATAACTGATCATCGACATGGCAGGGATGGGCGAGAAACCGAAGATGCGATCCGGACCATGGGTCTTGGCGGTATAGACGTTGGCAGCAGCGATGATCTCATTCACCTCTTCCCAGTCACCACGCACAAAACCACCAAGGCCACGTACTGCGGTGTACTGTTTACGCTTGTTGGGATCTTCTTGTATTGCCCCCCACGCCTCTACCGGGTCTTTACCGGCATTACGTTCTGCACGATACAGTTCAATCAAACGTCCACGCACGAGCGGATGTTTTATCCGGTGCGGACTATAGAGATACCAGGAAAAACTTGCGCCACGCTGACAACCACGGGGTTCATGATTGGGCATATCAGGACGGGTGCGAGGGTAATCGGTCTGCTGCATCTCAAACGAGACCAAACCGTTTTTCACAAATATCTGCCAGCTACAACCGCCGGTACAGTTTACGCCATGAGTAGAGCGTACAACCTTATCGTGACGCCAGCGATTACGATAGGCGTCCTCCCATTGACGGTCTTCGTTGGTCACAATACCGTGACCATTTGAGAAGCTGCCCTGCTTCTTGTTGAAAAACTTTAATCGATCGAGAAAGTGACTCATCGTCGTTCTCCTATTTCGTTCAAACAATTATCTTGCAAAGGAAAAAACTGGCTCACCCCGAAGGGACAGTGTCTACACATGGGTAGGGTGAGCCGTCAAAATTTTCCTTTATTACTTAAGGGTTTTTAATCTCTGCCTTGGGGCCAAGATAGAACCACCAGTTAAGCATCAGGCAAACCAGATAGAACACAGCAAAGCCATACAGAGCATATTCTGGCGTCGTGGCCTTTATCTGCTCACCCAGTACCTGTGGGATAACGAAGGCACCGTAGGCCGCTACCGCCGAGGTCCAGCCCAGCGCAGGACCGGCCTGCTCCTTGGGGAAGACCATGGCGATGGTACGGAAGGTAGAGCCGTTTCCGATGCCGGTACCGGCGAACAGCACCAGGAACAAGATGAAGAAGGGTACAAAGAACTCTTCCGGTGTTGCCGAGCCGTATGCTGCCTTCATGTAATAGGCGACGCCCAGAGCTGCGGCGATCATGACCAGGGTGACCATCTGGGTAACCTTGGCACCACCCATCTTGTCGGCCATCCAACCACCGATAGGACGGATAAAGGCACCAATGAAGGGACCCATCCAGGCATACATCAGTGCTGAAGGACCATTAGGGTTAGCCAGGTCATGGGTCATTACCCCATCAACCATGATGTGCTGGTAACCGAAGATAACCTTGATGGCCAGGGCAAATGCTGCGGAGTAACCAATGAAGCTACCGAAGGTCATGGTGTAGATCACACTCATTACCCAGGTGTGCTTGTTTTCGAAGATCTTGAACTGACGCTCCAGGTTGGGTTTGATGTCACCAGGAATCATCTTCAGCATAAATACGGTCGCAGCCAGTACACCAATGATGACAAACCACTTCGCCCAGCTGGGTGCAGCCAAACCAATGGGAGCTGGCAGGATGATATACAGACCTGCAGCGGCAGCGATAAATCCTATCAGCAACATGCCTGTGATCTTGCCAAAGGCACCTACGGGTGAGCCTATATTGGGCGACACCTCTTCGGTACGGATGTTGTTCATACCGAACCAGCTGGCGATGGCCAGTGGTACCAGCAGCAGCAACCAGACAAAACCGGCGTTATGGATAAAGGTTTCGGTACCGGCAGGGATCTTTCCGATCAAGGTACCGGAAGTATTTTCCAGGATCATTGGTGTGCCACCAAAGATGCCAAAGGTCATCACCAGAGGTACCAGGATCTGCATGGTAGTAACACCGGCATTACCCAGACCTGCATTCAGACCCAGCGCCAAACCCTGTACACGCTTGGGATAGAAGAAGCTGATATTGGACATCGATGAAGCAAAATTACCGCCACCAAGTCCAGACAGGAAAGCCAGCAGCTGGAACACCCATAGCGGGGTATCCTTGTCCTGCAATGCAAATCCCGCACCGACGGCAGGGATCATCAACAGGGCCGTGGTAAAGAAGATGGTGTTACGGCCACCGGCGATACGGATAAAGAAGCTGGAGGGTATACGCAGTGTTGCACCGGTAAGACCTGCGATGGCCGAGAGGGTAAACAACTCTGCCTTGGCAAAGGGGAATCCCAGGTTCAACATCTGTACGGTAATAATGCCCCAATAGAGCCATACCGCAAATCCTGACAACAGACTGGGGATCGATATCCACAGATTGCGCTTGGCAATATGCTTACCCGTCTTTTCCCAAAAGTCGTTGTCCTCGACATTCCATTCTTTTAAATCTGACATGACTAACCTCGCTTTCTACATAAACTTTATGTAGATATGGATAAAACTTCTTTACTCTTTTACACCGTCACACAAGTTGTGTTGCGGTGTACTTGTTCATTTCTTTAATCAGGCCTTGCTGCCTTCACCACGACTAACTTCTATAGCGTCTTGCTGATCCTGACTGCGCTTGTCCTTGGCAAAGGTGAAGTGCATCCACACCAGTGATACGCAAGTAG